>JACOTK010000136.1 GCA_016178435.1 Actinomycetota bacterium | reverse complement strand
GTACAGGGCTTTGCAGGCCCTTGCCTAAACCACTCGGCCACGCCGCCAGAGTCCACCACCCTAGCGGCCCGGCGCGAGCAAGGAGACAAAGGGCCTGCGACACGTGGCTGTCGGCAAGTCCAGGGAGCCTTCACGGCTCCATCAGCACTGCATGCCTTTCGTCATGTCACGACATGTCGAACAGAGCGGAAAGGTCTTCGGTCACCGACACAAACCGGAGAAAGGATCGAATCCGGGCCGCCTCGGTGCTCGTGAACTCCGGGGAACCTCGCACCATCACCGCCACCCATCGCTTCCCGGATCGTTGATAGGGCGCAGCCATGACCCAGGAGGCAGGGGCGTCGATCACGATCTCACCCTCGACCCCGAGCGCACTGCCCTGGCCCGTCACCGTCTGCTGCTCACGCAGTGCATCGTGGGCCAGGCCCGTCTTGGCCTCGTCCTCGGCCAGAAGCAGAACGGAATCGGCTCGAACCACCCGACCCAGGGCGAAGACCAGGGAGGCCTCCTCGGCACTTCCCCTGCCTTCAACCATGTATCGGGCGACGTCGAAACAGTTCACCTGAGCGTCACCCGCTGCGTGGTGATCCACGGCCTCGGCAGACAGGAGTCGGGCCCCCGATCGCTCGACGGCCTGGGTCAGTGCGCTCAGGTGCACCTCCACGGGCGCATGCAACACGATCTCGTCGGCAACCGAAGCCCCGTAGAGACCCTGAACGTCGATGCTCAAGATGTTCGCCCCGACGCTGCCGAGACCGCTCGCCAGGCGAGCCAATCGGCCGGGCGAGTCCTCCAGTTCGACACGTACACGATAAAGCGGCATGACTTCCCTCCCTTGCGTAGCGGACGTGACTGCTCTCCCGATCTCCGTGTGCTCCTTTCGTGACTCCCCTACTCTGCGCCTCGAGTGTTTCCTGGGTGCTAACGACGATCGCTGTTGTCGTTACAGCTCGCTGCCCTCAATGTGAGCGGGGGGGGTCCACCCGACTGTCACACCCTCTCTCTACTGTGGAGCCCATGGACAGCACCGCTCTGCTCGAGGGATTGACCGCCCGCCAGATCGAGGCGGTCATCACCGACGGTGCACCGCTGGCCATCATTGCGGGGGCAGGCTCGGGCAAGACGCGGGTGTTGACCCGACGCATCGCCTACCGGGTGGCGACCGGCGATATGGACCCTCGTCACGTGCTGGCCCTGACCTTCACGCGCAAGGCCGCCGGGGAGCTTCGGAGTCGCCTCGCCGGTTTGGGTGTTCGTGACCAGGTCGCTGCCGGGACCTTTCACGCCATCGCCTTTGCACAGCTTCGACGCCACTGGGCCGACACCGGCAAGCCGGTCCCCACACTCCTGGAGCGAAAAGTGGGGCTGCTCGCCCGCCTTGCCGGGCCATCCGGCGCCCGAGGGGCATCGGGCCCCCAGCCGATCGACCTCGCCGCGGAGATCGAATGGGCCAAGGCGCGATGCATCACCCCCGACGCCTACGAACAAGCGGTGGGCGACATCGGCCGGCGCCCACCGCTCGCCGCCGGCGCCATGGCCTCGATCTACGAGCGCTACGAGCTCGAGAAGCGACGTCGGGGCCTTGTCGACTTCGACGATCTCCTCATGGCGTGCGTCACCGCGCTCGAGACCGACAGCGCCTTTGCCGCGAGGCAGCGCTGGCAGTTTCGTCATCTCTTCGTCGACGAGGTTCAGGACCTCAACCCCGCACAGGCGCGTCTTCTCGCGGGCTGGCGGGGCACGCACAACGACCTGTGCGTCGTCGGCGACCCCAACCAGGCCATCTACTCGTGGAACGGCGCCGACCCCACCTATCTACGTGAGTTCCCCCAGCGGGAGGCCGGTGCAACCGTCGTCGTCCTCGACGACAACTTCCGATCGAGCCCTCAGATCCTGGGGGTCGCCGACGCGGTGCTTGCCTGCGGGCCGGGCGCCAAACAGGCATCCCTGCGACCCAACCGTCCCGACGGCCCGGTCCCGACCGTCCGTTCCTATGCGACCGACCGGGACGAGGCGCGTGGCATCGCCCGAGCGGTGCGTGATGCTCATCAGCCGGGTCGGCCCTGGTCGAACCTTGCGGTGTTGACCCGAACCAACGCACAGCTCGTGGTCTTCGAAGAGGCCTTTCGGGCGGCCGACATTCCCTACCGGGTCCGCGGTGGTGGCGCCTTCCTCGATCGGCCCGAGGTGCAGAGCGCGTTGGTCGAGCTGCAACATGGGTCCGGCCCCTTCGATGCCCGGCTCACCGATTTGGCGGCCATCGCCCGGCCCGAGGTGAGTGACGATGGGCCCCTTTCCGGTGCCGGTCCGGCCCAGGAGCGACAGGCGGCACTGGTGGAGCTGGTCCGTCTCGGCCATGAGTACCGTTCGCTCGATGCGAGCGGTACCGCCGAGGGCTTCGTCGCCTGGCTCACCACCACCTTGCAACGCAACGACGGTACCGGAGGACCTTCGGATGTGGTCGAGCTGTCCACGTTCCATGCCGCCAAGGGCCTCGAATGGGAAGTGGTCTTCCTCGCGGGCCTCGAACAGGGACTGGTTCCCATCGGGCACGCCAAACAGGACGAAGAGATCGACGAGGAGCGGCGCTTGCTCTATGTGGCCATGACCAGGGCCGAACAGAAGCTCCACTGCTCCTGGTCGGCCGAGCGAACCTTCGGGTCACGGGCCGTGCCACGCAGGCCCTCACCCTGGCTCGCCGAGATCGATGCCGCGCGAGCCGCTCTGGGCGACGGGAACCGACCCGGGCCGGATTGGCGAGCCCATCTCGCCGAACAGCGTTCACGACTCCGTGCGGCCGACGGGGGCGCCGGACCTGCGAGATCGAAGCGGGCCGGCGGACAGGTCCCCGGCCATGCCGGCCTCAATGCCGACCCCGACATCCTCGCGGCACTCAAGAAGTGGCGAAGCACCGCCGCTCGGGCTGCGGGCGTTCCTGCGTATGTGATCTTTCACGACACGACACTGGCCATCGTCGCCGAGACCCGCCCACGAGATCGCCGGGCATTGCTTGCCCTGCCCGGTCTCGGCCCCGTGAAGGCAGAACGCTACGGCGACACCCTGTTGCAGCTCGTCGCCGAGCACGTGGCCTGACCAAAGCGGATGACCCGTCGAAAGGGACGGGGCGTGATCAGCTCTCGGGAGGGTTGTCGGCACGCTGGGCCATCATCGCGGCAAACTTTGCGAAGTCGACCGAGATGAACAGGCCTTCCGCCTCGGCGCACAGGGTGTCGCCGTTGTAGAGCCGTCCGCTGGTGAACAGCTTGCGGCCCTGGACGCGATCAAGGGTGGCCTCATAACGAAGGTCGGTGTGCAGCGGCGTGGGGTTGCGGTACTTGACGGTCAGCGTTCCCGTCATGCCGGGCGCACCACCGAGGGATTGGGCCATGCCCAGCACCTCGTCGAACGACGCGGCGATGAAGCCCCCGTGCACATGGCCGGGAGGCCCCTCGTAGGCGGCGCCGAAGTTGGCCTGACCGTGGACCATCCCCTCCGATACGGCAACGCGAACCGGAGCGGCAAGCGGGTTGGCGAGGCCGATGATCGGGCTGTGATCGAAGAAGGCCCGGGGATCACCGCCGGCGTTGGCCGATTCCGCAAATCCCTCATAGCTGCGGCCCTCGGGAAACTCCCGTAGCTCCTTGAGTGCCTGCTCGACGAGCTCGGCGGCTCGCGCCACCGATTCCGTGGGCGCCTGGGTGGCCATCAGTCGTTCGATGAGCTCACGGGTCCGATCGGCCAGGCGGCGAATCTCGCCCCGGTGTGGCGTCCATTCGGTCTCCATGACCGTGAACTCGCTGCCCCACCCCTCGGCCGCCTTGAAGTCGTCTTCTCCTGTGCTCTTCGCTTCGTCAGTCACGGTGAATGACCGTAGCGGCTTCTGCGCGAATCCGGCCAAGCGGCCACGCTCCCCGGTGACATCGACGCCCTCCCCTGCTCCCCGTCAGCGTCATGCGATGCGGGCCGATGAGAAGCCCTCGCTCAGTGGTGGCCGCCGTGATCTGCCGGCAACGCGCACCAATGACACTCCAGCTCGAGCGTCGCGTGAACAAGGCCGAACCGCTCCTCGAGCTGGGTCCGTATCGCATCACCGGTCTGTTGGGCGTCGTGCAGACGAGGGTCCGCATCGAGCACGATGTGGGCCGACAAGGCGGGCGTATCCGATGCGATGCTCCACAGATGGAGGTGGTGAACGCTGACCACTCCCGGGACCGCACCGATCAGCGCGACCACATCGTCGGGATCCAGGCCGCGCGGCGCACCTTCCAACAGCACATGGGTCGCATCCCGCAACAAGCCCCATGCCGACCAGGCAACCATGAGCGCGATGAACAGGGAAACGGCCGGATCGACCCACAACAGATCACCCACCAACACGGCCACTCCGGCCACGATGGCCCCCAGCGAACCGACCGCGTCGGCGATCATGTGGACCAACGCGCCCCTCATGTTCAACGAATTGCCCCGGGCACGCATCAACAGGATGGCGCTGCCCACATTCACCAGGAGCCCGATGCCGGCCACGACCACCAGGCCGCCGCCCTCCACCTGGGGGGCATCACCCAGACGGCGGATCCCCTCGAACATCACCCATCCCGCCGCCGCCACCAGGATGACCCCATTCGCCTGGGCGCCGAGCACCTCACTTCGCTGGAGGCCGAAGGTATGGCGCACGGATGCCGGCCGGGTTGCCAGGCCCTGAGCGACGAGCGCGATGCCGAGCCCCACGACGTCGGAGAGCATGTGGCCCGCGTCGGCCAGCAATGCAAGTGAGCCGAACGCCAGGCCTCCAATCGCCTCCACGACCATGAACGAGGCATTGGCCACCAACACCTGCCACAGGACGCGTCGTTGACGAGCGCGGTCCACCTCGGCGCCCTTGGCGCTCGAGAGGCCGTGAGCGGCGCCATGGCCGTGATCATGACCGTGATCGTTGGAGTGCATCCTCATGAGCCACCAGCAACGGTATCGGGCGGGGCGGCCAGAGGGCCGCTTCGTATCAGAGTCGCTCCTGAAACGAACCCACCAACGGGGCATGATCGGACGGCTGGACACCCTTGCGGGCATTCCGATCGATCAACGTCCAATCGAGCCGGTCCGCCAGGGATGCGGAGGCGTACATCAGATCGATGCGCATGCCCATGTGCTTGTGGAACATCCCCGCCCGATAATCCCACCAGGTGTAGAGGCGGTCCGCCTGGTACTGCCGGCGAAAGACATCCTCCAGACCCCAGTCGACCACCCGGGCGAGCGCCGCACGCTCGGGTTCGCTGACATGAGTCCCGCCGTTGCATGCGGCCGGGTCCCATACGTCCCGATCATCGGGGGCGATGTTGAAATCACCGCAGACCAACACCTCATCGGTCGGCGTGGCCGCCGCGTCGAGATGCTCACGCAACCGGCGCATCCAGTCAAGCTTGTAGTGGTAGTGCTCGTGGCCGACCTCTCGCCCGTTGGGCACATAGACGGTCATGACCCGAATGCCGCCACAGGTGGCCGTGAGCAGCCGCGCATCCCGGTCGGGCTCGATGCCGGCTGCAAAGCCCGACACCACATCGTCGATGCCCACCCGACTGAGAATGGCCACGCCGTTCCAGCGGCCCTCGCCGTGATGAACCGAGTCGTAGCCCATGGCGGAAAACGCCATCGCCGGGAACGCCTTGTCGGTCATCTTGGTCTCCTGCATGCACAGGACATCAGGTTCTGCGTAGCCGATCCACTCCTCCACCCGATCCATGCGGGCCTTGAGTGAGTTCACGTTCCAGGTGGCAATGCGCATGCAGTGACCTTAGAGGCCCAGCGGTAGGTGGGCCTCCATCGGATACGGTGGCTGTTTCGCCAGGCGGAGCCTGGAGAAACGAATGGTTCGACACGCACACCGGCCGACCCGTCCGCAGGCTCTTTCACAGGCCCAGGGATGGCTCAGAGGTGCGGGTAACGTCATGGTGATGCATGTGACCCTGTGGAGCGACTACCTCTGCCCGTGGTGCTACCTCAGCCTCGATCGCCACGCCCTGCTCACCGACCTCGGTGTCGAGGTGACCGTGAGGCCCTTCGAGCTGCACCCCGAGATCGGCCCCGAGGGCCGACTCCATCGCCCCGACGGTCGGACCGTTGCGGTCTTCGAGGGCGTCGGCGCCGAGTGCGAGGCAGCAGGCCTGCGCTTTCGCATGCCGGCCCGCACGCCCAACACCAACCATGCGCTCCAGGTTGGCGAGCTCGTCCGCACCGCCATGCCGGATGCCTTCCCCGTCCTGCATCGGTCGCTGTTCGAAGCCCACTTCGCCGACGGGCTCGACATCGGTGACCCCGAGGTCGTCGAGACACTCGTTGCCCGCTCGGGAGCCGACGTCGATGCCGTCCGGGATGCTCTTGACACCAACGAGGCAGCGTTGGCCCTTCATGCCGCGCGCGACCTCGCCCGTGAGGATGGCGTGGCCGGTACGCCAACCCTGGTCTTCGACAACGGCCTCGTTCTCCCGGCTGTCCCGCCGCGCGCAACGCTCGAACGCTGGGTCACCCGGATGCGGGAACGAGACACGGCGGGGCGTTGATACCGGACAACACGACAACACGACAACACGACGCCAGGACGCCAGGACGCCAGGACGCCAGGACGCCAGGACGCCAGGACGCCAGGACGGGAGAACACGCCCAGGTCAGGCGACCCTCACGCTCTCAGCCCCCAACCCGCTCGTTGTAATCCTTGATCGCCTTCGTTGCCTCCGCGCTTGCCCGGCGGATCGCCTCGGCTGGGTCCTGACCCTCCAGGATCATGCGCTCCAGGCTCGCGATGATGACGTCCTCGACGCTCTGGTAGGCGCCGAACACCGCCGACCCGCTCGCGTTCCCCGATGCGATCAGCTCGTCATAGCCGACCCGGAACAGCGGATTCGCCTTCCACAGGTTGACGATCGCCGGGAGTTCGGCGGCTGATTTGCGGATGGGGATGTAGCCCGTCGCCTCGTGCAGTCGGGCCTGTTGTGCAGGCTCGTCCAGCCACCGAACGAGATCCCAGGCAGCGGCACGCTGCTCGGGCGTGGAACCCTTCTCGACGATGTGCAGCGAGCCTCCCCCCGCGAACACGCCGCCCTTGCCCTTGGGGTCGCGCAGGCCGGGCATCGGGGCCACACCGGGCTCGACGCCGGGGAACTCGCCGCTTGCCAACACGTTGAGCACCGATCCCAGCGCTGCGGAGGTGAAGATGGCCATGGCCGCGTCGCCCTTGGCCAGCGCCAACAGGTGGTCGACGCCCGCCCTGTTGCGACCGACGCTGATGGCCAACTTGTCGTCCATCATGGTCTTCATGAACCGGTAGACCTCCAGGCCGGTCTTG
>JACOTK010000135.1 GCA_016178435.1 Actinomycetota bacterium | reverse complement strand
CGCCGACCCGCTCGCGCTCCTTGATGCGATCAACTGGTCGTAGCCGACCCGGAACAGTGGATTCGCCTTCCACAGGTTGACGATCGCCGGGAGCTCGGCCGCTGACTTACGGATGGGGATGTACCCCGTCGCCTCGTGCAGTCGGGCCTGTTGTGCAGGCTCGTCCAGCCAACGAACCAGATCCCATGCGGCTGCTCGTTGCTCGGGGGTTGAGCCCTTCTTGACGATGTGCAGCGAGCCTCCTCCCACGAACACGCCGCCTTTGCCCTTGGGGTCGCGCAGGCCGGGCATGGGGGCCACACCCGGCTCGACACCCGGGAACTGGAGGTGAAGATGGCCATGGCCGCGTCGCCCTTGGCCAGCGCCAACAGGTGGTCGACGCCCGCCCTGTTGCGACCGACGCTGATGGCCAACTTGTCGTCCATCATGGTCTTCATGAACCGGTAGACCTCCAGGCCGGTCTTGGTGTCGAAGGCCGCCTTGGTCGCCTGACCGTTCCGGCCGTTGCCACGGTCGACGAGAGGCTGACCGGCCAGGCTCATCCACTCTGCGATGGGGTCGGCCTTGAGCTCGAAGGCGATACCGCTCCGAGCCGCCCCCGAGCTGACGATCTTCTCCGATGCGCTGCGCATCTCCTCGAAGGTGGTGGGTGGAAGGTCGGGATCAAGACCGGCCTTCTTGAACGCCGCCCGGTTGTAATAGAGGACCGGCACCGACGTGTTGAAGGGCATCGACCACTGAATGCCGTCGACGTTGAACTGCTTCAGAGGCGCCGCCAGGTAGTCGCTCAGGTCGTAGTTCTCCGCGTCGATGCAAGCCTGAACGGGCATGGTGCTCTTGGTGTCGATCATCATCCGGGGGTAGATCTCGTGCAGTTGCACCAACTCGGGCAGATCACCCTGTTGCAGGGTGGCGACGTACTTCTTGGCGGTGTCGTCGTAGTCCCCCTGGAACTGCAGGTTCACCCTCACCTTGGACTGGGACGCGTTGTAGTCGGCGATCATGGCCTTGAGGGTCGACTCGTTCGCATCGGCCATGCTGTGCCAGAACGTGATGTCGATCGGCTTGGTGGCCTTCGCCAGGGCCTCGACGGGACAACTCGCCGGATCGACCGCCGACTTGGCCGAGGTCTTGTCGGCCGCCTTGTCGTCATCGCTGTCACCGCACGCGCCGGCCAACAGCGCGAGGGCGACAAGCACCGATCCCATGCGCAGGATCCCTCGACGAGGCATCGCAGGTCGGAACACGGATGGGAGATCCAGGGCAGGCTTCATGATGTCATCCTTTCACGGCGCCCGCGGTCAAGCCGCGGATGAGCTGGCGTTGAAAGATCAGGAGCAACAGAACGATCGGCAGCGCGGCCACGACGGTTCCGGCCATCGTCACGTTGATCTTGTCGAGATTCGTTGACGCCAAGGCCTTCAAACCGATCTGGACGGTGCGGTGGTCATCGTTGTTGGTGACCAGAAGCGGCCAGAGGTACTGGTTCCAGGCGCCGAGGAAAGAGAAGAGGGCGAGGGCGGCGATCGCCGGACGAGCCAACGGAATGGCGACGTTCCACAGAAAGCCGAGATGCCCGTAACCATCGAGGGACGCCGCGTCACGAAGCTCACGGGGAACCTGAAGGAAGATCTGACGCAACAGGAACGTCCCGAAGGCACTGGCCAGGAACGGTACGGTCAGCGCCGGGAAGGTGTCGATCCAGCCCAGGCGCTGCATCGTCTCGTAGTTCGCCACGATGGTGACCTCTGCGGGAATCATGTGCGTGGCCAGGAACACGAGGAAGATCAGCCGCTTGGCGGGGAAGTGCAGGCAGGCAAAGGCGTAGCCGGCGAGCACCGACGTCACGACCTGTCCGACGACGATGATCGATGCCACCACCGCGCTGTTGAGCATGTAGCGAGGCAGGGAACCCACCTCGATGGCCTCGCGAAAGGGGTCGAGATCGATCGAGCGGGGAAAGAGCACGGCCGGGAAGTCGAACAGGCGCTCGCCGGGCTGCGTCGCCAGCACAACGGCCGTGTAGATGGGCACCACAACCACGAGGGCCGCGACACCCAGCAGCGCGTAGCGACCCACAAGACGAGCTCGAGGTCTACCTCTCATAGACCACCCGCCGCTCCATGAAGCGAAGCTGCAACCCGCTCAGGATGATCATGATCATGAAGAGCACGACCGCCTGGGCTGCCGCGACGGAAGGATCACGCCCCACCAGGGTGAAGATGGAGTAGACCATCACGTTCGTGTGGCCGAGCGGGCCACCCGAGGTGAGCAGGTCGATCTGACCGAAGGACTGAAAGGCGTTGATGGTCAGGACGATCAGCGCGAAGAACATCGTGGGCGACAGCAGCGGCAGCGTCACGTGCACAAAGCGTCGCAACGGGCCGGCGCCGTCGACCGCTGCGCTTTCGAGCAACTCGTCGGGCACCGCCTGGAGGCCGGCGCTGATCACGATGAACGTGAAACCCAGGTGCAACCACACGGTTGCGGCGGCAACCGACAACAGTGCCCACGTCGGGTCCTGCAGGAACAGGATGCGGTCCCGACCCATCCACGTGAGCAACTGGTTGACCATGCCGACACTGGGATTCAACAGGGCGATCCACATCAGCGACGCGATCGCCACCGAGGTCGCGATCGTCGAGGAGAAGATCACGCGAAAGAACTGGATCCCGCGCAGCTGCTGATGGGCCAGCACCGCAAGTCCCGTGCCGAGCACAAGACCTGCCGGCACGGTCAGCAACGCGAACTTGATGGTGACGCCGAAGCTGTTTCTGAACGACGACGACCTCAGTACGTCAAGGTACTGCTCGACACCGACGAAGCGCCCGAGGTTGCCGAAGGGGTCGCTCTGATGGGCGCCCAGGTAAACAGTCCGCACCAACGGGTAGAAGACGAAGACCCCGAACACCAACACCGATGGCATCAGAAACAGCAGTGCCAGATGACGCTCCCGATGCAAACGGCCCTTGCCGACCACCAGCCCCACCATCGGCTCGGCGCTCGAAGCGACCATCACGCAACTCGCCTGCCGGTGTTGGCGTCAAAGAGGTGGAGGGCATCCGCATCACCGGTCAACCACACCATCTCGCCATCGCTCGCCATGGGCTCCCCCACCGGAACACGAACGACGACCGACGTACCGTCCTCCAGGGAACAGATCAGATGGTGCTCATGACCCAGTGCCTCGACGAGGCGGACCCGCGCCCGGACACCGAGCGCAGGGCCGACCTCATCGCCCGCCC
>JACOTK010000134.1 GCA_016178435.1 Actinomycetota bacterium | reverse complement strand
GGTATTTTCCCGGGCGTGGGCTCGGGCCCCACGATGGGCGAAGCCCAAGGGGGGATCGAGCATCGACGAATGGGTAGGTACCACCCGGGGGAAAATACCATCCGAAATGGTGCGAAACTGCTACGTTCCCCTCAAGGGCACTCCATGATCGGCCGATAGATGAGTTCGAGGGATCACGAGGAGGATGGCCAGGATGGCAACGATTCGAGCGAGTTGCCCCGAGTGCGGGGATGTCGAGCTGACAACCAAGGACATGAAGGTGCGTGTGTGCGCAGCTGACAACAGCGGCGCCTACGTTTTTCGTTGTCCTCTGTGCCAATTGGCAGTGACCAAGGCGGCCGAACAGCGGATCGTGGATCTGCTGGTCTCGTCCGGGGTCGTCCTCGAGATCTGGCGATTGCCCGCCGAGCTGGGCGAGGCACATGTCGGTGAGGCGCTCACCCACGACGACCTGCTCGAGTTCCACGAGTTGTTGCAGGGCGATGCCTGGTTCTCCAAGCTTACGTCCATGACCGCCGAGGAATGATCGGCCGGCCGCTGCAACCGGCGACGTGACGCTCCGGTAGACTTTCGGGGTGTTGAACCTTGGGACACCTGAACTGTTGGTCATCCTCTTGGTCGCTCTGATCGTCCTGGGCCCGGCAAAGCTGCCCGAGGCAGCGCGCAAGATGGGTCAGGCGATGAACGAGTTCCGTCGCATGTCCAGTGGTTTCCAGGCGGAGCTGCGTGATGCGCTTGATCCGCTCGACGTGAAGGGCGACCTGGGTCCGAGGACGACGAACGGCTCGGGTGAACCGCCGGTCATCGCCGTCGAGGAGGCCGATGCAGCCGCCCTGGGTGAGGAACACCGTCCGGCCGGAGACGCCGACGATCTTTCGGCGAACTGACCGCGGATGAAGCTTCCCCTGCCGAGGAGGAGGTCGCGGGCCGCGACCTCGGTCGGCCCTGCCGGCACGATGACCTTGATCGAGCATCTCAACGAGCTGCGGAGTCGCCTCATCAAGATGTTGATCGCCCTGGCCGTTGGGGTCGTCATCGGCTTCGTGCTGTACAACCCGGTGCTCGATATCCTGCAACATCCCTATTGCAAGGTCTCGGACGATTGCTCGTTCCTGGTCACCGACCCCCTGGAGAGCCTGGCCATTCGGCTGAAGCTCTCGACCTACGTGGGGTTCCTCATCGCCTCGCCGGCAATCATGTGGCAACTCTGGCGCTTCATCACGCCGGGGCTGCACGACAAGGAGAAGCGTTGGGCCATCCCATTCGTGGGGACCTCGGTCATCCTGTTCGTGCTCGGCGCCGGGCTTGCACTGTGGACGTTTCCACAGGCACTCACGTTCTTCGTGCAGGTGGGTGGCGACTCACTGGTGACGATGTACTCCCCGGCGAAGTATCTCAGCCTGATCACCTTTTTGATGTTGACCTTCGGCCTGGGATTCGAGTTCCCGATCGTTTTGGTCTTCCTCCAGATGGTCGGGATGTTGACATGGCGCCAACTGTCGTCGTGGCGACGCTACGCAGCGGTGATCATCGTGGTGCTGGTTGCGGTGATCACACCATCGGGCGACCCGTTCACCCTGATCGCCCTGTCGCTCCCCATGTACGTGTTCTACGAGTGCTCGATTCTCTTCGGCCGTTTCGCCATCAAGACCGCCGACAGGTAGCCCGCGCCATGGATGAGCGCCCCGTTCCTCCGTTCTACGACTTCGTGCTCGACGATTTTCAGCGTCGGGCGATCGATGTCCTCGACCGAGGTCATTCCGTTCTCGTTGCCGCGCCGACAGGTTCGGGCAAGACGGTGGTGGCCGAGCACGCCGTGGCCGATGCGTTGGCCTGTGGGGAGAAGGCCTTCTACACGACCCCCATCAAGGCGCTGTCGAATCAGAAGTACCACGATTTCGTGGCTCGTTACGGCGTCGAGCGCGTCGGGCTCCTGACGGGGGACAACACGATCAACGGCGAGGCGCCGATCGTCGTCATGACCACCGAGGTGCTGCGCAACATGATTTACGCAGCCTCCTCGACCCTCGGCGGCCTGCGCTACGTGGTGTTGGACGAGGTGCACTACCTGCAGGACGCCTACCGAGGGCCGGTCTGGGAGGAGGTCATCATCCATCTGCCGCGTTCCGTGCGCCTGGTGTGCCTCTCCGCGACGGTGTCCAATGCCGGTGATCTCGCCGAGTGGATCTCGACCGTGCGCGGACCCACGACGGCGGTTGTCGAGCTCGAACGTCCCGTCGAGCTCGAGAACCTGTATCTCGTGGGGGAGCGTTCAAGCGACCGATTGCACATGTTGCCCGTCGTGGTCGGTGACCGCCCCAATGCCGAGGCGCGAAAGCTCGATGAGGAAGGGGCGCGGAGACAGACGCGACACAAGGGAGATCGCCGACCGCGACGCAGGCTCTTCACGCCCCGACGGGTGGAGGTCGCCGAGGCCCTCGCCGAGGCGTCGATGCTGCCGGCGCTGTATTTCATCTTCAGCCGTGCGGCGTGCGACGAGGCGGTTCGTCAGTGCCTCGATGCCCATCTGTCGTTGACCGATGCCGATGAACGACAACGCATCCGGGCGATCTGCGAGCAGCATGTCCGCACGCTGAGCGACGACGACCTCGACGTGCTCGGATGGTCCCGGTGGATGATGGGCATGGAGGCGGGGATCGGCGCGCATCATGCAGGCATGGTCCCGCCGTTCAAGGAAGCGGTGGAGGCCTGCTTTGCCGCTGGCCTCGTCAAGCTGGTCTTTGCGACCGAGACCCTGGCACTGGGTATCAACATGCCGGCTCGAAGCGTGGTGATCGAGAAGCTGACGAAGTTCACCGGCGAACGCCATGAGTTCCTCACCCCGAGTCAGTACACCCAGCTGACCGGCCGTGCCGGACGCCGTGGCATCGACGAACACGGCAACGCCCTGGTGCTCTGGTCTCCCTACATCGCCTTCGAGCAGGTGGCCGCGTTGGTCATGGCGCGGTCGTTCGCCCTCACCTCCGCCTTTCGGCCGACCTACAACATGGCCGTGAACCTCGTACGTCGCTATCCGCCCGACGAGGCGCACCATCTGCTCAACCTGTCCTTCGCCCAATATCTCAGCGATCGTGAGGTGGTCGGGCTCGAGGTGCAGCTCGAGCGGGTTGCCCGTCGACGCGCCGAGGCGGAGCTCGACGTTCACTGCGAGCTCGGGGATCCTCAGGAGTTGGTCATGTTGGAGCGCCGTCTCCACGATGTCCGTCGTGAGGCTCCCTCGCAGTTTCACGCCATGGACGAGGCCTTGAGCCGGCTTCGCCCTGGTGACGTCATCGACGTTCCCGATCGGCGTGAATTCGTCAGGGCCGTTGTCCTGTCCGCCGCTCGACGCCAGGGAGCCATCCGTCTGCGAGTGCTGACCGTCGCGAGGCGTCGCCTCCTGCTCGGGCCGGCGGACTTCGACGTCGCTCCGGAGCGCCTCGGTCACCTTGAGCTCCCCGTTCCGTATGCGCCGCACAGTCCCAGCTATCAACGTTCCGTCGCCGTGTTGTTGTCACGTGTCCGGGTGCGTGCGCCGGAGCGGAAGGGTCCGGAGAAGAAGCAGGGCCTCGCCGGCAGCGGGACCTCGGGCTCCCGAGACCCGGTTTCGATGGGGGTTGCGAAGATCGAGGCTGCGGTGACCGGTCATCCCGTCGCCGGTTGTCCCGATGTCGACCGCCACCGTCGGGCGGTGCGTGACGCCAATCGACTGGCAGGCGAATACGACCAGATCAAGCGTCGGGTGTTGGGCCACGCGTCGACGCTCGCCCGCTCGTTCGATCGTATTCTGCAGGTGTTGGCAGAGCTCGGCTACCTCTCGGGATGGCAGCTCACCGAACGCGGCAACGTGCTCGCCAGGCTCTTTCACGAGACCGATCTCCTGTTGGCCGAATGTCTTCACGCAGGTCTGTTCGACGACCTGGACCCGGCTTCGATCGCTGCCCTTGCCTCGCTGTTCACCTATGAGGCTCGCGGATCGGGCGAGGACGTCGCCCCCTGGTTCCCGACCGTCGAGCTCCGCAGGCGTTGGGCCGAGGTCGAAGGCCTGCGTCTCCGGCTCGTCGACATCGAGGAGCGCGTCGGAGTGCCGCCCGTGCGCGCGCTCGATCCGGGCTTTGCCGGTTTGGCCTATGCCTGGGTCGGTGGCCGAGATCTGGTGGAGGTCCTCGAGCACGAGGAGCTCTCGGGTGGCGATTTCGTTCGAAATGTCAAGCAGCTGATCGATCTGTTGCGACAGATCGGTGACGCCGCGCCCTCGGGGGCCACGGCCGGTGCAGCCCGAACCGCGAGCACCGCATTGTTTCGGGGGATCGTTGCCGCCTCGTCGGCGGTCGACGACGAGGACGGTGGGGACGAGGACGGTGGGGACGAGGACGGTGCAGACCGTGCCGACGTCAGCGCTCACGACGACGCAGATGACCATTCGCAAAGGTGAGGATTGGGGCGTGTTGCGCCCCTTGTCCAACGACGGCGTGATCGTTCACGGCGATGCCGAGGCGGCGGACGTCGTGGCCGAGTGTCGCCGCCTCGGTCGGGCCATCCCGCCCCTTGGGCTCCTGGGGGGCGACCTCTGTCGAACGCTGGGGGGACCGGGTGACCCACAGCGACTGCGCTCATCTCGGGCGGTGACCTTCACCTGCGACCTCGGTGTCGCCGTGTTGGACGGAGAGACCTTCCACTTTGTTGCGCACCTGGTGGCGCGACGGCAGTGGTGGCGGGGTCGGGCGGTCGTGGCGATGAACGCCGCATGGCTCGGCAACTGGAACGCAGGACCTCGGGCCCACCCCGGCGATGCCTTGCTGGACCTGTACGAGGCCGCGGTTCCATTCGGGCAACGTGCGAAGGTGCGTGCCAGGCTGCCCATGGGTGCCCACTTGCCGCACCCGGCGATCCAGGGGCGGCGGGCGGCGTCCTTCGATCTCACTTTGTCCAGGTCGGAGCCGGTCTATCTCGACGGACGCGCTGTCGGCTAAGGTCTCGTCCCATGGATGCATGGGTCTTGAGGGAATCGCCCGGCGACTACGTCCTGGCAGCGGTGCCGGAACCGGTGCTGGGCGCCGGAGACGTGCGGGTGAAGGTGATCACGAGCGCACTGAACCACATGGACATCTGGCTGACCCAGGGAAGGCCGCGACCCCATCTGCCTCATGTGCCGGGCTGCGATGTGGCGGGTGTGGTCGAGGAGGTGGGTCAGGACGTGCGCCGGGATCTCCTGGGCGCCGAGGTCGTCGTGAACCCCGCGGTGTCGTGTCGACGTTGCCGGGTCTGTCTGTCGGGTGAGTCCCCGTTGTGCCGCGAATTCCAGATCGTCGGCGAGCACCGGTGGGGCGGGCATGGCGCGTCGGTCGTGGTGCCGATGGAGAACGTCTCGCCTCGGCCGCAGGGTCTCTCCTGGGAACAGAGCGCAGCCTTCGGTCTGGCCGGCCTCACCGCGTGGCGCATGTTGCGTCGTGGGCGTCTCCAGGCAGGCGAGACGGTGCTGATCGTCGGCGTGGGAGGCGGAGTGTCGAGCGCAGCACTGGCGTTGGCCGTGCACATGGGGGCGCATGTGGTGGTGACCTCCCGAGACCCGGACAAGCGTGCGACGGCACTTGAACGAGGCGCGGCGCAGGCCGTGAGCTCCGACGACGAGCGGTGGGACGTTGCCGCGGATGTGGTCGTCGAGTCGGTCGGGCCGGCGACATGGGACCGATCGATCCGCGCCCTGCGCCCCGGCGGGCGCCTTGTCGTCTGCGGTGGCACCTCGGGCCCGACGGTGGAGGTGTCCCTGCCCCGCCTGTTCTTCAAGCAACACGAGATCATCGGCTCGACCATGGGTTCCTACGAGGAATGGGCACAGGTGGTGGAGCTCATGAACCAGGGGGTCCCGGTCGCCGTTGACGAGGTCTTCGAGCTCGGCGACTACCCCCGGGCGCTGAGCCGGCTGCACGGGGCCGATCAGCTCGGCAAGATCGTTCTTCGGCACTGACGTTCCGCCGGCGCCGAAGGACCCAATAGCGTGGGGCCCATGGACCACGACGACCAGTACAGGCGCGTGCAGGACAACCTCACACGGCAGGCCGAGGGACTGATCGATGTCTCGCACGCCATCTTCGACCGACCGGAGCTTCGTTTCGAGGAGCATCACGCCGCAGCGACACTGAGTGACGCATTGGAGGCCGGCGGTCTGACGGTGACCCGAGGAGCCTTCGGCGTCGACACCGCGTTCATGGCGGAGGCCGGCTCCGAAGGACCGGTGGTGGCGGTGTGCTGCGAGTACGACGCTCTTCCCTCCGTGGGTCATGCCTGTGGACACAACATCATCGGCGCAGCGGGTCTCGGGGCCGGACTGGCCGCCGCAGCGCTGGCCGACGAGTTGGGCGGGCGGGTGCGCGTGCTCGGTACGCCGGGAGAGGAGGGCGGTGGGGGCAAGGTGCTGCTCGCCGCCGCAGGGGCATTCGACGAGGTCGATGCGGCGGTCATGATCCACCCGGCCGATGCCGATCTGCTGTCGATGTCGACCTTGGCGGTGGCCATCATGCGGGCGACGTGGCACGGCAGGTCCGCCCACGCCGCGGCCTTCCCTCATCTCGGGCGCAATGCCCTCGACGCAGCGGTGCTCGGCTACCAGAACGTGGCGGCATTGCGCCAGCACCTCCTCCCCGGCGAGCGGGTGCACGGCATCTTCATCGAAGGTGGCGAGATGCCCAACGTGGTGCCCGAGCGCACGGTCATGGACTGGATGATCCGTACCCCGCGGCTTGCGGACCTCGAGGCACTCGAGGGCCGCGTCCTCTCGTGCTTCGAGGCGGGCGCCCTGGCCACAGGGTGCACGTTCGAGCATCGCGAGGGTGGCCCGACCTATGCCGACATGATGGACAACCCCGTGCTTGCAGGTCGCTTCGCGATGCATGCGGCTGTGGTCGGTCGTGACATGGTCGACCCGGGTGCGGGTGGCCACCAGGTGCTGGGGAGCACGGACATGGGCAACGTGAGCCACCTTGTCCCGGCCATTCACCCCATGTTGCAGGTTTCGCCCCCCGGTGTGTCGATTCACTCCCACGAGTTCGCCGCACACGCCCGGTCGAGCGCAGGCGACCGCGCGGTGCTCGATGGCGCGCTCCTGATGGCTCGGCTCATCGTCGATCTCTGGACGGAGCCTGACATGCTGACTGCCGCAGCGGAGGCGTTTGCCCATCAAGGCGTGGACGGCTGATTCCGATACCTCAATCATGGAGACCGGCCGCAACGACGTGGTGCAATGGGGCCCGCAGCACGGCCCCCATCGCCCCCCGCACGGCGAT
>JACOTK010000139.1 GCA_016178435.1 Actinomycetota bacterium | reverse complement strand
GGGACGCCGACTCACCTTCACGGTATCGGTCACCGATGACCAGGGACTCATCGCGGTCGGCAAGCTGACCCGTGTGATCGTCACCACCAACCGTTTCCTCGAACGCCTCCAGTAGGCGTCCCGGCAGTAGGCGTCCCCGGCAAGGTCGGCCCCACGCCGACCACCGGGAGCCTCGGCTCGGACAAGCACGGCGAGGCGGGTCAACGAAGCTCGGCAAGGAACGCTGCCATGGCATCGGCCCATGCCTCGGGGGCTTCCTGCATCGGCGTGTGGCCACTCTCGGGGACCACCACAAGGCGAGCGTCGGGTATCGCCGAGACCAACTCCTTGCTTGGGCGGTGAAACGACTCGTCCTGATCGCCGACCATCACCAGGGTTGGCATCGCCAGCCCAGCCAGGTCCGACCGCCGATCGGGTCGGTCGAGCATCGCGGTCAACATCGCTGCGTACATGGCGTCACCGGCATTGCGCAGGTTGGCGTCCCCCCGCTCGACCCAACCGGGCTCGCTCTCGCTCAGGCGACGAGAGGCTTCGCTGTCCAAGGGGCCGACACCGGCGGCAGCCATGAGAGTCGCCAACTTTTCGGTGCCCGCGGCCCGCACGAGCTCCACCGCAGCCATCGCCTGCGCCCGGTCAACCGCGATCGCTCCCGCTCCGGTGTCAACCAGAACCAGGGCGACAACCCGCTCTCCCGCAACCAAGGCGAGCTCCTGAGCCACCATCCCGCCCATGGAATGACCCACCAGGATGAAGGTCTCCCATCCCAACTCATCGGCAAGCTCGAGCACGTCCGACGCAAGGGTCGCAAAGTCGTAAGCCGCCTCATCGGCCGGGGCTTCGCTGGCCCCATGACCCCGAAGATCGGGGGCGACAACGTGCATGCCGGCTGCCGCGAAGCTCGCGAACTGACCCGCGTAGTCCTCCTTGCCCCCCGCAAAACCGTGGAGCCACATCATCGGCCTGCCACCACTTCCGGCCTCGATGATCGCGACCTCCACCGATGGGAGCTGTACCTGTCGTCCCGACACCGTCATGACATGAGTCTGGCGCGTCGCGGGCGATGATCCACCTATGGCGGAAAGATCGAGTGGAGACGTAGTCTTGGAGGAGGAGTCGGTGAACGTTCGGTGACGGGATGGGGGTGAGCAGATGAACAATGGACGTGATCCGAACAGGCGCAGGCCTTGGGTGCTTCCCGCCCGGGCACTGGTCAGTTGCGTCATGCTGGGCTTGCTCATTCCCCGGGTGAGGCTCTCCACGATTGTGCCTCATTGGGACACCCGAACCGGGCTCTGGCTTGCGGTCACCCTGGTGGTCACCTTGTTCGGCATCGTCCTGTCCACGCTGAGGTGGCGCCAGGTGCTCGTGGCGCTTGGACTGCGGGCGAAAACTCGCACCTTGTTCGGCCATTATCTGGCCGGACTGTTCGTCGGCAACTTTCTCCCGTCGACGGTCGGCGGCGACCAACTTTCTCCCGTCGACGGTCGGCGGCGACGTTCTGCGCGTGACCCGCCTCGCTGCTGCAAACGGGGAGCGTCCCGACACCTTTGCATCGGTCGTCCTCGAACGCCTCACCGGCTGGCTTGTCCTGCCGGTCATCACCCTTGTGGGACTTGTCGTCAACCCCGAGCTGCGTTCGTTCGGAACATCAAGTCGTGTGGCGTTGGCGATCGCCATCGGCACCTTGATCGTTCTCTCGCTCATTTTGATCGCCGTCGCGAACCCGAGGGTCGGCAACCGCTTCGCCGGCTCCGACGGCTGGGCCCGGTTCGCCAATGCCGTACATCTGGGCGTCGATCGCTTTCGCCACAACCCGACCGCTGCTGCGGCTGTGCTGGCGGTCGGGTTCGCCTACCAGCTGGTGGTGATGCTCGGTGCCTTCGCCGCCGCCCGCGTACTGGGGCTGCCCGTCGGCCCCACGGCCATCCTCGCTTTCATGCCCGCCGTGGCCATCGCCCAGGTTCTTCCGATCTCACTCGGAGGGCTGGGAGTACGTGAAGGGGCCTTTGTTCTCTTCCTCCATCCCTTGGGTGTAGCGACCGAAGAGGCCATTGCACTCGGAATTCTGATCTACGCCGTGAACCTGGTCGTGAGCCTCCTCGGAGCTCCCGCATTCGCCATCGGGTCCAGGCCACAACGCCTGCCGGCATGACCTCCTCGCCATTCCCCCTCACCGATCCCGACCTCGGCGAAGGCGATCCCCCGGAGAGCCGGAGCCCGCTCGCCACGGCGGTGGGCAGGCCCTCGCACCTCCGCCATCTCCGCTGGTGGAAAGAGGTCCTGTACGCACTGGCCTTCTACGTCATCTACTCATTCATTCGAAACCAATTCGGCTCGGCTGCCGTCAGCGAGGCTCATGCCTACTCCAACGCGAGGGACGTCATCTCCATCGAACGAGCGCTGGGCCTGTTCCACGAGGAAGCCCTTCAACACTGGTTCCTCGGTGCCCACTGGTTTGTCCGGGCCTGGAACATCTATTACGGCTCGTTTCACTTCATCGTCACCGCCGTCGCCCTGATCTTCCTCTTTCGGCGCGGCACCGACCGTTATGTGCGCTGGCGCACGACACTTGCCGCAACAACAGGCCTCGCCCTCATCGGGTTTGCCTTCTTCCCGCTCCTGCCGCCACGACTGTTGCCCGACACCTATGGCTTCGTCGACACCCTTGCCAGGTTCGGGGGGTTGTGGTCCTTCGACTCCGAATCGATGAAAGCCGTGTCGAACCAGTACGCCGCGATGCCGAGCCTCCATTTCGGCTGGTCGACATGGTCCGCACTGGTGTTGTGGCCCTACATGCGCAACAACTGGTCTCGTGCCCTGGTCATCGCCTATCCACCGGCAACCCTGTTTGCCATCGTGGTGACCGCCAACCACTTCTGGCTCGACGCTGCGGGCGGCGCGCTGGTCCTCGGGATCGGCTACCTGATCGGTCGTTGGTGGGATCTCCGCCGACAGGCGATCCACCTCGCTGCCTGAGATCCACCTGCCTGCCTAGCCGGACCGGGCGCCGCCCGGGCGGGAGACTAGAAGAGACTAGAAGATCGAGTAACCACCGTCGATCATGAAGGTGTCACCCGTGTGATAGGCCGACACGGAACTTGCCAGGTACACAGCAATGCCACCGAAGTCTTCGGGGACTCCCCAACGGCGCGCGGGCACCCGGGGAAGAACCTTGTCGCGAAACTTGTCCCAGTGCAGTGCGGGCGACGCCATGGGGGTCTCGATCCAGCCGGGCAGGATCGTGTTGGCTCGAATGTCATGACGGGCAAGCTCGACCGCGATGGCCTTCATCATCGAGATGATCCCACCCTTGGTTGCCGCGTAGTGCTGACCCTTCGCCTGCCCTTCGACGGCCGCCAGCGAGGAGGTCGCAACGAGACTCCCTCCCTCGCCACGGGCCACCATGTGGCGAGCCGCCTCTCGAAGGGTCATGAACGCGCCGTCCAGATTGATGCGCGTGACACGCCGCCACTCCTGGAGCGACATGTCCATGAACGATGGGGCGAAGCCTGCAGTGCCGGCGTTCGCAAAACAGGCGTCCACCTTGCCCAGGGCCGCCAGCGTCTCGGCAAAAGCCGCGACGACCCGGTCCTCGTCGCCGACATCGCAGCGAAGGGCCACCACCTTGCCCCCGAGCGCAGCGAGCTCCGCCTCGGCCTTTGCGTTCTTTTCCTCGTTGGTTCCCCAAATGGCGACATCGGCGCCTGCCGAGGCAAGGGCCTTGGCCATGCCGAGCCCGATGCCGCTGTTTCCCCCGGTCACCAAAGCAACCTTGCCGCTCAGATCAAATGGTGTGGTCATGGGCCTCACCGTAGTCCCGATGCATGGTGTCAATCCCAAAAATGAGCCGATCCCCTCTTGGCGCATTCGGTGGAGGAACCGCCTTGAAGTCGTCGAAACATAGGATGGACGGGTACCGTCAATGGACAACCGGCTACGCCCGTGGCGGCTCTGGACATCAGCAGCTCCGGGAAGGGAACCCTCGGCATGCTTCTCGAGAAAATCACAGACCCGAGTGATCTCCGTGAGCTCTCATCTGCCGACCTTTCGTTGCTCGCCGCCGAGATCCGCACGTTCATCGTCGATGCGGTCTCCGCCACCGGTGGGCACCTCGGATCGAACCTCGGGGCCGTGGAGCTGACGCTCGCTGTTCATCGGGTCTTCGACTCCCCCCGTGATCTCATCCTCTGGGACACCGGCCATCAGGCCTACGTCCACAAGATCGTGACGGGACGCGCCGGAGCATTCGCCAACCTCCGCCGCCCTGGTGGACTCTCGGGTTACCCCAATCGTTCGGAGTCCGAGCACGACTGGGTGGAGAACAGCCATGCGTCGACCATCCTGAGCTACGCCCATGGGCTTTCCGTGGCCGACCGCCGGATCGGCCGGAACCGCAAGATCGTCGCCATCATCGGCGACGGCTCGATGACGGGGGGAATGGCCTACGAAGGCCTGAACAACCTCGGGCACGCCAACAGCCAGGTCATCATCATCCTGAACGACAACGGGCGCTCCTACGCCCCGACGGTCTCGAATCTCTCGCATGAGCTGAGCAAGATCCGGCTGAACCCCACCTACATGCGCCGCCAGCGCAAGCTCGAGCAGGCGCTGCACGACCTGCCCCTGGTCGGGGATCGACTGGAGAAGGGCCTGGAAGGCGCGAAGGCGGCGCTGCGGGAGATCTTCGAACCGCCGGCCTTCTTCGAGATGCTGGGCGTTCGTTACGTGGGACCCTTCGACGGGCACAACATCGCGGAGATGGAGTTGGCCCTGCGCCAGGCAGCCGAGCACGACGGCCCGATCGTCCTGCACATGATCACCCAAAAGGGCCGCGGGTACCCGCCTGCCGAGGACGACCCCATCAAGTGCCTGCACGACACGTCGGAGCTCAAGCCGGGCTCGTACACAGCGGCGTTCACCGAGTCGCTGATAGCCGCCGCCGAGCGCGATGACTCCATCGTGGCCATCACGGCCGCCATGCCCGACTCCACGGGACTGCTTCCCTTCGCCGAGCGCTTCGGCGATCGCATGCTCGATGTCGGAATCGCCGAGCAGCACGCCGTCACCGCTGCCGCCGGCATGGCGATGGGCGGGCTTCGCCCGGTCGTGGCGGTCTACTCCACTTTTCTCACCCGTGCGTTCGACCAGGTCAACCTCGACGTCGGTCTGCACCGCCAACCCGTGATCTTCTGTCTCGACCGGGCAGGCATCACCGGCGATGACGGCCCGTCGCACCATGGTGTGCTCGACATGGCGCTGCTCGCCAAGGTTCCGGGCATGACCATGTTCGCTCCCTCTTCCTATCAAGAGATCCAGGTGATGTTCGAGACGGCCCTCTCCATCACCACCGGGCCCTCCGCCATCCGCTGGGCGAAGACCGCGGCACGCCAAGTTCCCTTCGACCAGGTCGGGTCGGGCATGCATGCCCGCAAGGTCATGGCGGGCGACGGCGAGGTCGCCATCCTGGCGGTCGGCAAGATGGTCGAGACGGCTGAGCAGGCCGCGGCAATCCTCGCCGAGTCGGGCATCTCGGCCACCGTCTGGGATGTGCGCGTCGTCAAGCCCCTCGATGTGGCGATGCTGCGGGATGCCGCCGAGCACTCCCTGGTCGTCACCGTGGAGGACGGCATCCGCATCGGTGGCGTGGGTAGCCGCATCGCGGACGAGATCGGTGGCCTGACCCAACAAAGGACAAGCCCTCCGGTGTTGGTGATGGGCATCCCCGACGAGTACATCCCCCAAGGGAAGCCTGATCAGATTCTGGCCTCCCTCGGCCTCGACGCGGCAGGCATCGCAGCCGCCACGGCCAAGGCCCTTGCAAGCTCTCCCGTCTCCCTGGCCTGATCAGACCGGGTCGGACTCAGACCGGGTCGGATTCAGACCGGGTCGTAGAACGGGTTGGCGCCGGCGCCATGATCGGTCAGGTCCACCACGGCGGTGATCTCGGGAATCTGGTCGAGAATGCTCGTCTTGATGCCCTGCGTCAGGGTCATCTGCGCCAAGCCGCAGCCCTGGCAACCGCCACCCATCGACAGATAGGCAACCTCACCCTCGACACGATCCATCGCCGCAAACCCGCCATGAGCGGCGAGCATCGGATTGATCTCGCCCTCGAGGAGTTGGGCCAGTCGCTCCTCCACGGTGCCCGTCAGCTCGAGGGAACCCGGCACGACCGGCGGAGGAGGCCGGTTGGGGTTGCGCAACACCAACCCTGTCGGCTCGACGAGATCGAGGACCGCGCCACGCAACTTCTCCTCGTCGTCGGCATCGACGGCAACCGGCAGGTCGCCGCTTCGACCCAGCATCACACCGACCGGCAACTCCGCCAGAGGCTCAAAGGTCAGCTCGTAGGTGTACTCGTTGCCCGAACGGCCCGTGACCGCCACCGACAGGGCAAGGGAGTCACCGTCGGCCTCCGCTGCACGCATGGCAAGGATCTCGGCCCGCGCCTTTTCCGACACGATGACGATGGGAGCGTCGCTGGTTGCCATGCACCCAGGCTACGGGAGCCGGCCTCCACTTTCCACGGGCGAATCGGCCCCAACCAGGGACGGCGGTGAACCTTGGCGATCCTGGTCCGTCTTTCCTGCGTGACCGTCGCCGTGCGGACTAGACAATGGGCCATGGATCGTCCCTTGTTGCTCGTCGTCCCCAACCCCGACCTGGCACATCGCCTCGGCCGAGACTTCCGCTATCCCGTCCTCGATCATGCAACCCATGTCCAGGTGCTGATCGGACAGGGGTTCTCCT
Organism: Actinomycetota bacterium; assembly: GCA_016178435.1. Taxonomy (GTDB): domain Bacteria; phylum Actinomycetota; class Acidimicrobiia; order Acidimicrobiales; family CADCSY01; genus JACOTK01. The sequence goes on along the minus strand of JACOTK010000139.1, from coordinate 1,133 downwards.
GCGTGTCGATCGTGCATCCGGGTGAGCTGGCATGCGAGATCATCGAGATCGATCTCGATGCCGATGCCGGTGCGGCCCACCAGGCAATCGCCGCCGTCCCCGGACTCGACCCACTGAAGCTGAATGCCGATGTCGGCACCTTCGCATGGGTCACCGACGACGCCGGTCGAGTGCTTCTGGTGCATCAAGCCTACGGCTTCAAGGCATGGGGCCTTCCCGGCGGCGAGCTCGAGGTGGGTGAGACCCCGGTCGACGCAGTCACCCGCGAGGTCCGTGAGGAGACCGGCTACGAGGTGCGGGTCGACGGCCTCGTCGCCATGTACGGACGGCGCCAACACATCGGTGTCTATTTCGCATGCTCGGTCGTGGGTGGGGAGCCCCGCCGGGACTTCGACACGGAGGTCGCCGACATCGACTGGTTTGCACCGGACGAGCTACCCGAACGGTGCTCGCCTGTCGTCGGCATGGTCCGCAACGATGTCGGGGCCGCACGGGCCCCTGCCCGATTCTTCGCCGGCTGAGGACACCCGGTCGGTCGAGGACAACAAGCCCCCGGAACAGCCGGCCTCTGGAACAGCCGGCCTCTGGAACAGCCAGCCTCCCGGACGCCTCGCGGGCGAGGCGGCCCGTCACACCAACGCTCCCGTCGGCTACACGCCCTTGAAGACGGGCTTGCGCTTCTCGAAGAAGGCGGCCCGTGCCTCCTGCGAGTCACCCGAGCGAAAGGCTCGCAGGATGTTGGCCAACTCGTAGCGCACCTGCGACTCGAGGTCGATGGCGACCGCACGGGTCACCCCTCGTTTCGTCAGTCGACTTGCCAGCGGCGAACGATCGGCCAGCATGGCGCAGTACTCGGCGAGACGCGCGTGGAAGAGGGCATCATCCACAATCTCACCGACGAGGCCGAGGCGGAGGGCCTCGGTCGAGTCAACCGTGCGATTCTCCAACAGGAAACGCATTGCCTGCTCGTAGCCGATGGCCTGGGGGAGCGTCCACGTCAGCCCCCCGTCGGGCGACGCACCGATGCGTGGGTAGCCTGCGATGAAGCGCAGTCCGGTGGCCCCGAGACGGATGTCGGTTGCCATCGCCAACGCCATGCCTGCCCCCGCTGCAACGCCGTTGATGCCGCCCAC
>JACOTK010000111.1 GCA_016178435.1 Actinomycetota bacterium | reverse complement strand
CAGGTCGGCCCGCTCATCGATGTCGATGCCCTCGAACGGGTTCACGGCTATCAGCGACTGGCCCGGGAGGAGGGGACGGTGGTGCTGCAGCGTGAGGACCTTCCGGAACGGGGATGGTTCGTCGGGCCGACCGTGGTGGTCGGTCTCGAGCCTCAGGCCCGTCTGGTCAACGAGGAGATCTTCGGACCGGTTCTCACCGTGTCGCCCGCCGCCGACATCGACGAGGCCATCGCCCTTGCCAACGGCACCGACTATGCCCTGACCGCCGGTCTGTTCTCGCGTTCGCCCGCCTGCATCACCCGGTGCTCGGAGGAGTTGCGGGCGGGAAACGTCTACATCAACCGGGGCATCACGGGAGCGGTCGTCGGCCGCCAGCCCTTCGGTGGTTACGGTCTGTCGGGGGTGGGCTCCAAGGCGGGTGGGCCGGACTACCTCCTGCAGTTCCTCGACCCCCGTGTGGTGACCGAGAACACGCTTCGCCAGGGCTTCGTGCCCGACTCGTAGGTCGTCGCGGTTTTGTCGTTGCCGGTCGCGGTCGCCCCGGTCGTGGCTGCTAGCTTTGTCTTTCGGAATAGGGGCCGTTAGCTCAGTTGGCAGAGCACTTGCTCGACACGCAAGGGGTCACAGGTTCAAGTCCTGTACGGCCCACCATCACCTCTCGATCAACCCGAGGTTGGGCGTCAAGCCGGCGCAGGTCGCCTTCGATCGCTGCGCTCAATCGTCGTGGGTGGGGCGTCGCTGTTGTTTGCGCTGCGACTGCCGGCGCTTGGAGTCGAGGCGGCGGGTCACCGAACCCAGGGTGGGGCGGGTGGCCCGGCGAGGGGCGTCCACCTTGAGTGCGTCGGCGAGCTTGGCGGCCAGACGATCGAGGGCCAGTTGGCGATTGCGTGCCTGCGAGCGTTCGTCGCCCGCCACGGCCTGCACGACGGGACCGAGTCGCTCCAGCAGCCTCGCTCGTTGCCGGGGTCCGAGCGAGGCGGAGCCGGCAACGTCGAAGCGCACGTCGATGCGGGTCTGGGACCGGTTGGCGTGCTGGCCGCCCGGTCCGCTGCTCGTCGTCGCCCGGATGGTGATCTCGCTCAGCGGGATGCGAAGCGACCGGGAGACCTCCAACACCTCTCGGCCTTCCATCACAGCGGCAGGTTGTCGTGGCGGCGCGGACCGAGGACCTCTCTCTTCGTCGTCAGCATCTCGAGTGCCTCGGCCACGACACGGCGGGTTTCCGCCGGCTCGATGACCATGTCGATCAACCCTCGTTCGGCCGCGATCCACGGGTTGAGCAGCGTCTCGGTGTAGGTGGCCTCGTGGAGGGCCTTCACCTCGTCGGTCTCGCGTCGGTGGAGCACCTCGACGGCCTGACGTGCGCCCATGACGGCAAGCTCGGCCGTCGGCCAGGCGAGGCAGACGTCGTTGCCCATCCGCTTGGAGTCCATCACGATGTAGGCCCCGCCGTAGGCCTTGCGCAACAACACGCACACCCGTGGGACCGTCGCCCGGGCGTAGGCTCCGACGAGCTGGGCGCCGTGGCGGATCATGCCCCGCCATTCGAGATCCTTGCCCGGGAAGAATCCGGGCGTGTCCACCAGCGTCACGAGCGGGATGTTGAACGCATCGCAGAACGCGACGAATCGTGCGCCCTTCTGGCTGGCGGGGATGTTGAGCGTGCCCGCCAGAGCCATGGGCTGGTTGCCGAGCACGCCGATCGCCCGGCCGCCGATGGTGGTGAGGCCGACAACCATGTTGCGTGCCCATCCCGCCCACAGCTCGACGAAGTCACCGTCATCGGCGATCGCGTGGATCACGTTGCGAATGTCATAGCTGCCCGTTGCGGTGGTGGGCAGGCAGTCGCCCGCCTCGGGGGTGAGTCGCCCGATCGGGTCGGTGTTGGGCCATGACGGGGGCTCCTCGTCGCAATTTCCCGGCAACAACGCGATGATCACCTCGGCCAGCTCAAGTCCGGCGAGCTCATCGGGGACGATCGCGGCGGCAACGCCGGTGTGGGAACGGTGCACGTTGGCGCCCCCGAGGGTCTCCACCGTGACCACCTCGCCCGTGAAGGACTCGACCGAGCCCGGTCCCATCACGTAGGCCGACGCCGTCTCGGTGAAGATGACGATGTCGGCGAGGCCCAAGAGCAGCGAGGGGCCACTCACCGTGGGGCCGGTGACGACAAAGACGCTGGGGACCACACCGCTGCAGGCGGCCAGCGCCGCGGCGGCGGTGCCCCAGCCGTGCAGCGCTGCCACGCCGTCGTTGACGTCGGCGCCACTCGAGGTGATCACGGCCACGAGGGGAAGCCGTTGGTCGAGTGCCAGGCGTGCGGCGGCGGCCAGGTTGAGGCCGCTGACCTCATCGAGGGCGCCCCGCCGGACCGTCGGATCGATGCGCGCCTGCACCACGGTGCGCCCACCGAGCTCGGTCACCTGGGCGGAAACGGTTCCCTTCGATCGGGATCGCAGCGTGGTGGCGCCACGACCGGAGGAGGGCTTGGAGGCGAGCGCCATCAGTTGATGGCCGTGGGCGAGGGATGAATGCCGGCGTAGGAAACGGAGCTCTCCGTGACCATGGCGTGGAGCACCTCTTGCAGCGCGCGCGCCGGCGCGGACAGCAAGCCTCGGCGTCGTCTTGCCATGCCCACGCGTCGGCGCCCGATGCCGGTGATGGGCACCCGGGTCCAACTGCCGCTCAGCCAACTCGGGGCGGCGCTCGAGGGCAGCACGGCGGCCCCGAAGCCGTCGAAGGCAAGGGAGGCAAGGAGGCGCAGGCCGTCGAGCTCGGCCTTCGGTCGCATCACGACCCCTGCCTCCTCGGCCACGCGGTCGAGCTCGACTCGTATGGAGGTTCCCTGTGGTGGGAGCAACAACTCGTGCGCGGCGAGATCCTGCACCGTGACTGCCTCACGGGATGCGAGTGGATGATGGGACGGGGCGACCAGGATCAGATCTTCCTCGAAGAGGCGGCTGACCACCACATCGGGGTCGGTGATCGGAAGGTTGACCACCGCCAGGTCGATGGAACCGACGAGCAACTGGGGGAGGAGGGCGGTCGTGTTGCCCTCCAGGACCGACATGCGCACCTGGGGATGCAGCTCACTCATGGTGGTCAGGAGGGGAAGGACCAGCCACCGTCCGGTCGTGCCGATGATGCCCATGCGGACCTGACCGGCAACGACGTTGCGAAGCGAGGCGACGTCGGCCATGAGCGCGTCGAGCTCGGCCTGCACGCGACGGGCACGGCTCACGACGAGGCTGCCCTCCTCGGTCAGACAGCCTGCCGAGCGGTCGACCAGCGTGACACCCATCTCCCGCTCGAGGCGGGCGACATGAGTCGACACGTTCGACTGCACGGTGTGGAGCAGGTCGGCCGCTGCCGAAAAGGTTCCCGTGTCGGCGACGGCAGTGAGGGCAGCAAGCTGGCGAAGGTCCATCGCTTTGGATGATAGCAAGTATTCCTAATACCTGTTGGACAGATTACCCGAGGTCGGTCATGATGGTGACACACCGCGAGGAACCGATCCCCCCCCGATCGATTCCTCGCCTGCAATACCGAAAGAGACTGGTCCACCCCCCCCGGGCCAGTCTCTTTCCCTTTTTCAGGACGGGGGTGTCACACAAGCCGTCCGGTCCGGCGATCACGAGCCGTTGGGCGAGCACGTCCTCCCGTTGCAGTCAGAAAAGTGTCATGAGCTGCTGACCGAGCCGATACAGGGGGGAAATCCTCCAGACGTTCCAAATACCTATTCTGACCTGCGTGTATACAGCGCTGTCCACGCCAGACACTCCTGAGGCCCCTGGGCAGTCGAGAGCGGATCGGGCCTACGGCGACCTGAAGCGACGCTTGTTGATGGGTGAGTTTCCCGTGATGGAGCGTTTGGGCGAAGAGCGCCTGGCCACCCTGGTGGGGGTGTCCCGCACGCCGATTCGAGAGGCGCTGACCCGCCTGCATCACGAGGGTCTGGTCGATCGTCATATCGAGGGCGGCTACCGCCCGAGCATCCCCGACCTCGGGGAGGTCCACGAGCTCTACGAGATGCGCATTGCCCTCGAGCGTGAGGCAATGCTCCGCCCCCAACGGCTGGGCGTGCGCCATGACCAGGCCATCATCGAGCGTCTCATCGAGGAGTGGTCGGCGCTCGCGCTCGACCCGCCGGCGCCTTCGCCCGAGTTCGTGTTGGTCGACGAGGAGTTCCATCTCGGTTTGGTGAGCGCCGCCGGCAACCGGGTGATCGTCGAGACCCTGGCCGGCGTCAACGAGCGCATTCGAGTGGTGCGCATGCACGACTTCCTCACCGTGGAGCGGGTGGCCGCCACGATCGCCCAGCACCTGGCCATTGTGAAGTCGCTGGCGTGTGGTGAGGTCAACCGGGCGGCAGCGGCGCTGCTCGCCCACCTGGGTGAGTCGATGGCGGTCGTCGAGGAACGAGCCGCACTCGCGCTGGCCCGCATGATCTCCGGCGAGAGAAGCGAGAGAAGACCCGAGTGGAAGGGACGACCATGAGCATTGCGACGTTGGAGCCATCGGCGGACCGCACGAAACAGTCGCCCTCGATCATCGAGGTGCGGGGGCTGACGAAGCGCTTCGGTGACCTTGTGGCAACCGGTGACGTCGACTTCGACGTGCGATCCGGCGAGGTGCACTCGCTCCTGGGTGAGAACGGCGCCGGCAAGAGCACCCTGATGAAGCTGCTCTACGGGGTCTACCAACCCGACGCCGGTGAGATTCTGGTGGACGGGGTGGTGCACAGGCTGGACTCGCCGGCCGATGCGCGTGCGCTCGGCATCGGCATGGTCTTTCAGGACCTGCGGCTCATTCCTGCCTTCACCGTGGCGGAGAACATCGCACTGTCGCTGCCCGGTGGTGGGTTCCGGTACCGCCGCCAGGCCGTCGAGCGCCAGATTCTCGACGCCGGCGCCGAGCTCGGGTTCTCGGTCGACCCCAAGGCCCTGGTGCGCCACCTCTCGATTGGTGAGCGTCAGCGGGTCGAGATCCTCAAGGTTCTCATGAGCGGAGCGCGGCTGGTGATCCTCGACGAGCCCACCAGCGTGCTCGCCCCCCAGGAGGTCGACGGCCTCTTCACGGCGATTCGCAGCCTGCGGGCCAAGGGCTTGGCGGTGGTCATCATCACCCACAAGCTTCACGAGACCCGTGCCATCGCCGATCGACTGTCGATCCTGCGGGCAGGGCGCATGGTCGGCAGCGGCATCGACCCCACCACGGTCGATGACCGTGCGCTCATCAGCGCCATGGTCGGACGCGAGGTGCCGCCGCTGCCGGTCGAGCGCTCCGACCCGCCCGCCGATCGACCCGCGGCCCTGCGGGTCACCGGCGTGCACGTGCGTGGCGACGGGGGCAACACGGCGCTGCATGACATCCACCTCGAGGTCAAGGCCGGCGAGGTGATGGGCGTTGCGGGGGTCGCGGGCAGTGGCCAGCGAGAGCTCTACGAGGCGGTGTTGGGCCTTCGACCGCTGCACACGGGCGACATCCACATCGCGGCGGTCGAGATGGCGAAGTCCGACCCGGGCGCCGCCCTCGCTCTGGGCGCCGTGGGCATCCCCGAGGACCCCATCAGTGACGCGGTCGTGCCCGGTCTCGATGTCACCGAGCATCTCGCGCTGAGCAATCTGTCCTCGCTGCGCAAGGGCTTGGGCATCGACTGGGCTCGGGCACGCGAACTGGTCGCCGAGCTGGACCGACAGATCGGGCTGCGCATGGTCGCCCACGACCGAACGGTGGCGGACCTCTCGGGTGGCAACGTGCAGCGGGTCATGTTGACCCGGGCCTTCGGGGTCGATTGCACCTTGTTGGTCGCGGCCTATCCGAGTCGTGGTCTGGACGTGGCGACGACCAGACGCACCCAGGAGCTGCTTCTCGCCCAGCGGGAGGCGGGTGCGGGTGTCCTGTTCATCTCGGAGGACCTCGACGAGCTCATGGAGCTGTCGGATCAGATCGCGGTGTTGCACAACGGCCATCTGGCCGGTGTGGTGACGCCCGGTGAGGTTGATCGCTATGCCATTGGCCAACTCATGCTCGGAGGTTCGGAATGACGGTCATCGATTCGCCCCCCGAGGAGATCACGGTGGCGCCCGAGGCGCCCACCAAGGGAACCAACGACCTGGCCCGTCGTGTCGGGAGCTGGGTGGTTGCCTACCTCGGCGCCCTGGCGGTCTTCGGCGCCTTCATGGCGCTCAAGGGGGTCAATCCCTTCGTCGCCTACCGGGACATGTTCGACTCGACGCTCATGAACTCGGCCTCACTCAGCGAGGTCCTCATCAAGGCGGCTCCGTTCCTGCTGGCGGCTCTCGCCGTCGCGGTTCCCGCACGAGGTGGCCTCGTCAACCTCGGTGGTGAAGGCCAGATCGTCATGGGTGGTATCGCGGCGGCGGGCGTCGCGCTTGGCCTCGAGGGCAAGGTGGCATCGGGCCTGGTGATGGTGGCGATGCTCGTCGGGGCGATGGTCGCCGGGGCACTGTGGGCGGCGCTTGCGGGCGTGTTGCGGGTGGGAGCGGGCATCAACGAGGCCATCTCCACCCTGTTGCTCAACTACATCGCCATCGACGTGCTGCTCTACCTGATCTCGGGACCATGGAAGGACAGTGCAGGCTTCGGCCAGCTCGCGAGCAAGCCGCTTGCCGACGAGACCCGCCTGCCGACGTTCGGAAGCGACGGACGGATCCACCTCGGGGTCTTCATCGCCATGGCCGCAGCGGTCGGCATCTGGCTCCTCTTGCGATCGACCAGCTGGGGGTTCCAACTTCGGGTCGCCGGCGGCAACGGTGAGGCGGCTCGACGTGCCGGGCTGCCGGTGGCCAAGCTGCTTCTCTCGGGACTCATCACCGGAGGCGCCATGGCGGGGCTCGCCGGGGCCATCCACTTCGCCGGCGTCGAGGGCCAGCTCCGTCCCGGCATGACCTTCGGCTTCGGCTACATCGGGTTCCTGGCGAGCTGGCTGGCCGGCCATCACCCCATACGAATAGCGGGCGCCGCGCTGCTGCTCGGCGCCATCGCCGTCGCCGGCGACAGCCTGCAGATCGATGCGGGACTTCCCGCAGCCTCGGTCAACGTCCTGATGGCCTTCGTGCTCTTCGCCGTGCTCGGCAAGAAGCCCCGCCTTGCGGGAGCGTCGCGATGATCGCCGCACAGGCCGCAACCGATGTCGGTGGCCAGCTCCTGATCGTGTCGGTCCTGGTCGGCGCCGTTCGCAGCGGCACGTCGATCTTCTATGCGGCACTGGGGGAGACCATCTCCGAGCGTGCCGGCGTCATCAACGTCGGCACCGAGGGCTGCATGCTGGCCGGCGCCATGAGCGCCTATGCCGTGACCGCCGAGACCGGCAACCCTTGGTTCGGCGTGCTCGGAGCGGCGGCGGTCGGCGGCGCGCTGGCTCTGCTGCATGCCTATCTCGTGATCGCCCGGGGGGCCAACCAACTCGCCAACGGCCTGGTGATCATGTTCCTGGGCCTGGGGCTGACCTCGCTCTTCGGGGCGTCCTATGTCAGTCGCGAGATCAACGGCTTCAAGCCCTATGCCATTCCCGGGCTCTCGTCGATTCCCGCCGTGGGCGACATCTTGTTCAACCACGATCCGCTGACCTACCTCTCGTTCGCACTGGGTCCGGCGGTGTGGTTCCTGTTGTTCCGCACCCGGTGGGGCCTGCTGCTGCGAGGCGCCGGCGAGCGGGCGCCGGTGCTCTCCTCGTACGGCTACTCGCCCGAGAGGATCCGCTACATCGCCGTTGGACTGGGGGGCCTGCTCGCCGGCATCGGCGGCGCGCAGCTCTCGACCGCCGTGGCATTGACGTGGTTCGAGAACATGACCCAGGGCCGAGGGTTCATCGCGGTAGCCCTGGTCATCTTCGCATCGTGGCATCCGCTGTGGGCGATGGGCGGCGCCTATCTGTTCGGAGCAGCCCTGGCGTTGGGCCCCGAGCTGCAGGTGCGAAACGTCGGGGTCAACCAGTTCGTCCTCGACGCCCTGCCCTACGTGATGACCCTGGCGGTGCTCGTCGTGTTGGCAAAGCGCAGCTTCCAACGGGCGCCCGAGGGGCTGGCGGAGGTGTTCGACGCACCACCGGTCAGCTGAGGTCGGGCTCGGCGGCCCGCAACACCGAGCAACCTCGGAACACAACAGCAACCTCTCAACAACGAGAAACAGCACAACAGGAAAGGGAAGTATGAGCATCACGAAGCATTGGAAGAGATCGTTGGCGTTGATGGCAGGGGCAGCCCTGCTCTTCAGTGCCTGTGGCGATTCGAACGATGAGAAGACCGCGGCGAAATCGGAGACGTCGTCTGCGGCAAAGGCCGATGCCCCCGGTGTCGGCGGCAAGGCGATCGGGTTCATCTTCGTCGGCCCGAAGGACGACTTCGGCTACAACCAGGCCGCCTACGACGGCAGCGAGGCGGTGAAGAAGGCCTACCCCGACCTCGAGGTCCTCCAGGCGGAGAACGTTCCGGAGACCGCCGAAGCCGAGCGGGTGGTCGAGGGGATGATCAAGAAGGGCGCCAAGATCATCTTCACCACGAGCTTCGGCCACAAGGACTACGCCCTGAAGATCGCAGCGCGTCATCCCGATGTGGCCGTCCTGCAACAGGGCAACGTGATCGAGGGCAAGGTTCCCGCCAACATCGGCACGTTCTTCGGCAACGTCTACGAGCCGGTCTATCTGGCGGGCATCGCGGCGGGCAAGGCCACGAAGACCAACAAGTTGGGCTATGTCGCCGCCTTCCCCATCCCCCAGACGTTGCTCAACATCAACGCCTTCCAGCGTGGGGCGGCCTCGGTGAACCCGGCAGTGGAGACCTATACCGTGTTCACGTCCTCGTGGTGTGACCCCGGCAAGCAGGCCGATGCGGCAAAGAGCCTGCTGGGCCAGGGCATCGACGTGTTGACCCAACACCAGGACTGCACCGGCACCATCATCAAGACCGCCGAGGCAGCCGGAGCGATGTCGGTCGGCTACCACGCCGATGCATCGAGCCTGGCTCCCAAGGGTTGGATCACCGGTTCCGAATGGGACTGGGGACCTCTCTACGTGGACATGGTCAAGACGGTGCTCGCCGGCGACTTCACCGGCAGCAAGTACAACGACAACTTCCGGGCCGGCTACAAGTCCGACCCGGCCGAGGGCGAGCTGTCACCACTGGTGCAGTCGATCTTCGGTCCCATGGTGACCGACGAGACCAAGGCACTGGTCGAGAAGGCCAAGGCCGACATCTCGGGCGCAGGCTCGCCGTTTGCCGGACCGGTTGTCGATCAGGACGGTGTGGAGAAGGTCCCCGCGGGAACCATCCCCAGCTACGCCGATCTCGAGAACATGGACTACCTCGTCAAGGGCGTTGTCGGGAAGATGCCTTCCTAGTGAGTGCCATCCGTCTGGACGCTCCGCCGGTCACGGTTGCCGGGTCATCCCCCTATCCGTGGCCGTATGACGAAGACCTCATCCCTCACCGCTTGGCCCTGGTTGTGGCCGGGGCCCAGCGGTGGTGGGCGGAGCGGACGGACGAGGGTCAGGCGATGGCGGCGACATCCGCCGCCATCGCTGCGCACCTTCGTCGCATCGGGGTCAAGATCTTCCTCGTGCGCCACCTGTGCCCCGTGGGACGTGAGTCGGCGCGTGGACGCCTGCCGGTTCTCGGCAGTCCGGGCGCCGAGTTGGTCATCGAGCCCGAACCGGGCGATGTGGTCATCGACGCATGGGGCTTCGACGGCTTCTTCGCCAGCAGCCTCGATGCGGAGCTGCGCGCCGCGGGACGCGACCTGGTGGTGGTGGCCGGCCTCGGCTTACAGGGACCGGTGCACTCCACCTTGCGCAGCGCCAACGATCGAGGTTTCGAATGCCTGCTCCTGGAGGATGCATCGAGTCCCACCGAGGCCTCGGCCCTGCCGCCATCGCTGTCCATGGTGGAGATGTCAGGTGGCATCTTCGGGGCGGTGGGCACCACACAGGCGCTCCTCGAGGCGCTGTCGGT
>JACOTK010000110.1 GCA_016178435.1 Actinomycetota bacterium | reverse complement strand
CATCGCGGCCGAGCGGATGTTGCCTCCCTATGCGCGTCAACGCTTCAGCACGTGGTTCAAGAAGCGTGTGACGCCGACCCTCACCCGTCGACAGGGCTCCGTGACGGTCTTTCCGACCTGTCTCGTCGAGTACCAGAACCCCGCCATCGGCAAGGATCTCGTGGCCGTCTACGAGCGCAACGGTGTCGCATGCTCGCTGGCCGAGGGCGCCGGCTGTTGTGGGGCGCCCTTCCTGCATGCGGGTGACTTCGATTCCTTCATGAGCCAGGCGAGGAAGAACGTCCCAATCCTGGCCGCCGAGGTGCGTGCGGGGCGGGACATCGTGGTGCCCCAGCCGACCTGCGGCTACGTGCTGAAGAAGGACTACCCCGACTACGTGGGTGGTCCCGATGCAGCGTTGGTCGGGGCGAACACCTACGACGCCGCGGAGTATCTGATGAAGCTGCACAAGGGTGAGGACACCGAGCTCGACACCTCCTTCGAGGGCTCGGTCCCCGAGTCGATCTCGTATCACGTCTCGTGCCATCTCCAGGCGCAGAACATCGGTCTGAAGAGCCGTGACCTGATGAAGTTGACCGGCACGACGATCAAGCTCGTCAACAAGTGCTCGGGCATCGACGGCACCTGGGGCTATCGGGCGGAGAACTACGAGCTCGCCCGCATGGTTGCCCAGCCGTTGGCCAGGGCGATCGAGGACAATGACTGTGAGGTCGTGGCGGGGGACTGTCACCTCGCGAACGGTGCCATCGAACAGGAAACAGCTCGCCGGGCCCTGCACCCGCTTCAGGTGCTGGCACGTGCCTACGGCATCGCCGAGGAGACCACCACGTCATGACACAGGACAAGTTGACCATCGACGACATCGTCGACCTACGCGCCTACGAGCGCGAGCGCGAGACGATTCGCGACCGCATCATCGCCCTGAAACGTGACCGGCGCGTCAGCATCGGCCCCGTGGTGACGCTGGTGTTCGAGAATCGGGACACGGTGCAGTTCCAGATCCACGAGATGGCACGAGCCGAGCGTCTGATCACCGACGAGGCCATTCAGGCCGAGCTCGATGCGTACAACCCGCTGATTCCCGAGCCCAACCATCTCTCGGCAACCGTGTTCATCGAGCTCACGTCCAAGGAGGAGATGGAGCGATGGCTGCCGGCACTTGTGGGAATCGAACGCGCCATCGAGTTCCGCCTGGGGTTGTTGGAGGGAAGCGATGACGCCGCGGTCGTGCGTTGCACGCCCGAGGCCGCCCATGCGCAACAGCTCACCCGCCCGGACACGACGGCCTCGGTGCACTACGTGACCTTTGCATTCACCGACGAGCAGATCGCCGCCTTCGTCGACGGTCCGGTCACACTGGCGGTCGCACACCCTGCCTACGAAGAGGCAACCATCCTCAACGAGGCGACCAAGGCGTCGCTGGCGGACGATCTCCGAGCCTGAAAGCCGGTCTGGACGAGCGGGGTGCTCTGGACAATAATCCTAAGGACACGGCTGGATGAGGCCCGGTGAGAACCGTGCCTGTCCACTGATCAAAGAACGAGTACGGAAGTGGTCCCCCCCATCATGCAACAAACCTGGCACGAGCAAGCAGCGTGCCGGGGTCTTGACCCCGACATCTTCTACCCGGTCACCGATGAGGAGGCCGAGAGCGCCAAGGATATCTGTGCCACCTGCACGGTCCGTGTCGCCTGTCTCGAATACGCACTCATCGGTCGGGAGCACGATGGTGTTTGGGGAGGCGCAACCGAACGTGACCGCCGCCGTATGGTTCGTCAGCGTCGACGCACGGCGTAGCCTTTCCGCTGCTTAGCCTCTTGACCGAATGACGTCTTGACCAACGACACGCGTGTCGAATGGGGGAGTTTCGATGACCGATCACGTCCCGTCACCGGCCTTTGTTGCGCTCGGCGGCTGGCCCGCCATCCTCGGACGGGTGATGTCCGGCGAGCACCTGACCCGGTCGAGCGCCGAGACGGCACTCGACGAGATCCTCGCCGGTGGCGCCACGCCTGCCCAGGTGGCGGCGTTCATCGTGTCGCTGCGTGTCAAGGGCGAGACCGTCGAGGAGATGGTGGGCATGGTCGAGGCGATGACCGCCGCGTCCGAGGTCGTCGTCCTGTCGCCTGATCTCGTGGTGATCGACACCTGTGGAACGGGTGGCGCCGCACCACGTCGTGAGGCTGCGCTCAACGTGTCGACGATTGCCGCATTGGTCGTGGCGGGTGCGGGCGTGGCGGTGTGCAAGCACGGCAACCGGGCCGCCTCGTCGACCAGTGGCTCGGCCGATCTGCTCGAGGCGCTCGGGGTGGCGATCGACCTCGGCCCGGTGGGCGTCGCTCGTTGTGTGACCGAGGCCGGCATGGGGTTCTGTCTGGCGCCGAGATTTCATCCGGGTATGCGCTTTGTCGGGCCCGTGCGTCGCGAGCTGGGGGTGCCGACCGTCTTCAATGTCCTCGGACCCTTGGCCAACCCCGCTCGGCTTCGTCGCCAGGTGATCGGTGTGGCCGACCCGCGCATGGCCGAACGCATGATCGGGGTGCTGGCGGCAAGAGGGGCCGAGCGCGCCATGGTCGTGAGCGGCCACGACGGGCTCGACGAGCTGACCATCACGACCACCTCGACCATTCATGAGCTTCGTGACGGCGAGCTTCGCACCTACGACCTCGACCCGGTGAGCCTCGGCATCGCACTTGTCGAGGCCGAGGCTCTTCGCGGTGGGGACCCGGCGCGCAACGCCGAGCTTGCCCATAGGGTCCTTGCCGGCGAACCCGGGGCGCCTCGCGAGGTCGTTCTGCTCAACGCGGCAGCGGGCCTGGTTGTCGGTGGCGCTGCCGATGACCTCGCCACCGCATACAACAAAGCCGCCGGCTCCATCGACGATGGCGCAGCGGCGGCGGTGTTGGCACGGCTGATCTCGGTCTCGCAGGAAACCCGTGAGAACGAGGCCAAGGCGACAGAGGCCTGAGCCTCTCCCGGCTCAGCTCGGGATCGAGGGGAACCGCGGGTTGCGCTGGTTGGCGATGTCGTCGGTTCGGTCGGTGATCATCCCGGCCCATTCCGGATGGGTGAGGATGTAGAACTGCTCGTTGATGATGGCGTTGTGCACCAGGTTCGCCACCTCGGAAGGCGGGAGACCATCGGCGACCCACTGGCTGACCATCGAAGCCATCGGCCCGGTGGCGAACCCGCTGTCGTCGTCGACGTTGCGCAGCGTGTCGGGGCGGTTGCGCTCGGATTCGAGGATCTTGGTGTTGACCCAGCCCGGGCACAGCACCGAGGCGTGGACGTTGGGGGCCATCACGGAGAGCTCGTAGAACAGGGTCTCCGAGATGGTGACCACCGCGTGCTTGCTGGCGTTGTACGGGCCCATGCCGAGGCCCGAGATGAGCCCTGCCATTGATGCGGTGTTGACCACATGGCCCTCGTTCTGGGCCACCATGTGCGGCACAAACGCCCGGATGCCGTGGATGACGCCCCACAGGTTGACGCCGAGCACCCATTCCCAGTCCTCGGTGGTGAGCTCCCAGGACATGCCGCCTGCACCGACGCCGGCGTTGTTGTGGAGCACGTGCACGGCGCCGAACTTCTTCAACGTCGCCTCGGCGAGGGCGTCGACCGAATCGCCCTTGGACACGTCGGTCGGCACGGCCAACACGGTTGCCCCGTTCGCCTTCATCTCCTTGGCGGCGGCCTTGAGCGACTTTTCCTCGATGTCGGCGAGCACGACGTTCATGCCCTCGCCCGCGAGCTTCTCGGCAACGGCTCTGCCGATGCCACTCGCCGCCCCGGTGACAACTGCGGTCTTACCCTTGAGATCCTTCACGGAGTTCCCCCTCCTCGTTCGGGCGTTTGCCCGGTGCACGGTTGGTGCTTGCCTCTGGCAAATTACTCGATCCACACGATCTTGAACAGACGGAGGGGAAAGCTTTCGGGACCTTTTCTCCCAGCACCTCCAGCGGTTGGGATACGAACAGACGTTCGATTCCAAGTTGGCGTTGGGGAAGGTGTCGCGTGAGCATTGCCGATGTCGTTCATGCCGCAGGCGAGATGGCCCTGGAGCGTCTCGAAGCCGAGATCACCGAGCTTGCGGGTCATCTTGCAGCCGCCGAATGTCGATGGCTGTTGTTGACCGCCGAGCGCGCCACCTCCGCAGAGCTCGAACGCGTGGTGCGCAGCTGCCGCGGTGTCCTGTCGAACGAGGAGGAATGCGAGGAATCGAACGAGCGTCATGCGCAACGCTTCTTTCGTCTCGATCCCTGCGATGACGGATCGTTCGCCATCAGCGGACGTCTCCCCGCCGAGAGCGCCGCTCTGGTGATGGCCGCGCTCCAAGCAGCACAGCATGTCGCAACCGAGCAGGCCCCAGCCGAGCACGAACCTGTGGACAAAGGTGGTCCAGCGGGACCACCTGACGGCAATCTGACAGCAAAGCCCGAAGTGGCAGCGACGAATGCCGACGCGCTCGTGATGATGGCCGAGAGCTTCCTTGCCCACGGACACGGACGATTCCGCCATCCACACGCAGGGCCGTTCGTCTACGGGACCAGGGTTGTCGATTCCCGGGCTGTGGCGCTCGTACGTTCGTCGATGTCCACCACATCGAGCACTGGGCTCACGGTGGCACCCATGCGATGACCAACCTCGTGCAGCTCTG
>JACOTK010000109.1 GCA_016178435.1 Actinomycetota bacterium | reverse complement strand
CCTCATGTTACCGGCGCCCTCGGGGCGACTCGAACGCCCGCACACGGCTCCGGAGGCCGATGCTCTATCCGCTGAGCTACGAGGGCACAGCGCAATGACTCTAGCGCCCTTCGGCCGGGGTTCCGGTTCCGAGGGGTACCATCACTGCTTGTGAATCGGCCGACGCGGGTACTTCTTGTTGACGACAACCCCGTCATCCTCGACCTGCTGGTTCTGAACTTCGAGTTGGAGGGTTTCACGGTGCTGCAGGCACGCGACGGCGCCCAGGCGCTGGGCCTTGCGAGAGAGGAACGGCCCGACGTCGTGGTCTCCGACGTGATGATGCCGGAGATGGACGGTCTCAAGCTGACTGCCGCGCTGCGCGCCGACCCGGTGACCTCCGCAATCCCGGTGATGCTGGTGTCCGCGGAGGCCCAGGCCTCCGACATCCGTGCGGGTCTGGCGGCCGGCGCCGGCGACTACGTGACGAAACCCTTCGATCCCTTCGAGTTGATCGATCGGGTCAACCGGCTGCTCGTGGCGTCGCACCGGTGACGCCGCTGCCTCCCCACCTGCTGCCTCACACCGCCGAGGTCGGCCCGACGGGTCGTCTCTCGGTCGGGGGCTGCGATCTCGTCGAGCTGGCCGACACCTTCGGAACCCCGGCCTACCTCTACGACGAGGATCATCTTCGTTCGCAGTGCCGACAGGTGGTCGCCGCGTTCGGAACGGGCGCCACCTATGCCGGCAAGGCCTTTCTCTGCAAGGCGATGGCCGCGCTGGTGCACGAGGAGGGCCTGATGCTCGACGTGGCGACCGGCGGTGAGTTGCACGTCGCGCTCGCCGCGGGCGTTCCGGGTTCATCGATCATCATGCACGGCAACAACAAGTCGGAGGAGGAGCTGACCCGGGCCCTGCAGGTGGGCGTGGGGCGCATCGTGGTTGACAGCCACGACGAGATCGACCGCATTGAAGCGCTGGTCGCCGCAGGTGTGGGCCCTGTCCCTCAGGTTCTCATTCGGGTCACGCCGGGCATCGAGGCCCACACGCACGAGTACGTCATGACGGGCCAGGATGACTCCAAGTTCGGCTTCGGGCTTGCAAGCGGCTCGGCGGCCGAGGCCGCACGCCGCGCCATCGAGTCGTCCGGCATGGAGTTGGTCGGCCTTCACGTGCACATCGGCAGCAACATCTTCCTCCTTGCCTCCTTCGCCAAGGCGATCGAGCGCATCGCGCCGTTCGTCCGCAAGCTCGACCTGCCCGAGCTCTCCCTGGGCGGCGGACTCGGGGTCGCGTACGTGGCCGGTGAGGAGTCGGCCTCGATCGCGCAGTGGGCGGGCGTGTTGACCAAGGCCTGTGCCGAGGCCGGGATCACGGCACGCCTCTACGTGGAGCCGGGTCGGGCCATCGCGGCGACCGCGGGCATCACGGTCTATCGAGTCGGCACGATCAAGGAGCTCCCGGGCATTCGCACCTATGTTTCGGTTGACGGCGGCATGAGCGACAACCCCCGTCCGGTGCTCTACGGCAGCGGCTACGAGGCCTTCCTGCCGAGGGCCACCGATTCGACCCGCTCGTTGCCGGTCACCGTCGTGGGCAAGCACTGTGAGTCGGGCGACCTGGTCGTGCGTGAGGCATGGGTTCCCGACGACCTGGCCATCGGCGATGTCCTGGCCACCCCGGTCACCGGCGCCTACGGCCACGTGATGGCGTCGAACTACAACAAGGTGCCACGTCCGCCGGTGATCTTCCTGCGTGACGGCGAGGCCCGTGTGGTGGTGCGTCGTGAAACCTACGATGACCTCCTTGCGCTCGACTGGTAGTCGGTCCACTCGGAGCCCCCCGGCCAACCGGTAGCGTTGCGGCCATGAAAGGTTCTGTGGTGCGGGTCGGGGTGCTCGGTTGCGGCAATGTGGGCGCGGCGCTCGTGACGTTGATCGGTGAGCGGGCCGAGGCGATCGAGGTCCGCACGGGCCTTTCCCTCGAGGTCACGAGGGTGGCGGTTCGCAATCTCACCCGCGAGCGTGCGGTGAAGTTGCCCGAGGGCGTGCTGACCCATGACGCGGCCGAGGTCGTGAACGACCCGGATGTCGATGTCATCGTCGAGGTGATGGGTGGCGTCGAGCCGGCCCGGGGGCTTCTGCTTGACGCGCTCAAGGCCGGCAAGCCCGTGGTCACGGCCAACAAGGAGTTGTTGGCCAACTTCGGTGTGGAGTTGTTCGCTGCCGCCGAGGACGGGGGCGTCGACCTGTTGTTCGAGGCCGCCGTGGCCGGTGCGATTCCCCTGATTCGACCGCTGCGCGAGTCGTTGGCGGGCGAGCGGATTCGTCGTGTGACGGGCATCGTGAACGGGACGACCAACTTCATCCTCACACGGATGAGCACGATGGGGGCGAGCTACGGTGACGCGCTGACCGAGGCACAGACGCTGGGCTACGCCGAACGCGACCCGACGGCCGATGTCGAGGGTTACGACGCCGGCGCCAAGGCAGCGATCATCGCGACGGTGGCCTTCGGCGCACAGGTTGTTGCAGGCGACGTCTACCACGAGGGCATCTCGGGTGTCAGCTCCGAGGACATCGCCTTCGCCCATCGGCTGGGTTACGAGATCAAGCTGCTGGCCGTTGCCGAACAGGGCGACGACGGACGTATCGGCGTGCGGGTTCACCCTGCCATGGTCCCCGTGACCCATCCGCTCGCGACCGTGCGCGACAGTTTCAACGCGGTGTTCGTCGAGGGCGACTCGGTGGGCGAGCTCATGCTCTACGGTCGCGGTGCGGGGGGCATGCCGACGGCGAGCGCGGTGCTCGGCGACCTGATCGATGCCGCGGGCAACCTCCGGAAGAAGACCTTCGCCTCCTTGGGCCATCTGGGTCGAGCGGAGATCTGTCCCATCGACGAGATGCGCGGGCAGTACTACCTCAACACCGAGGTCTCGGACAGGCCCGGTGTGTTGCACGAGGTCTCGGGCGTGTTCGCGCGCCACGACGTCTCGATCCAGTCGATGGAACAGGAGGGCCTGGGCGACAAGGCTCGGCTCATCTTCATCACCCACGACGCCTCGGAAGCCTCGATGCAGGCCACGTTGCACGACCTGCGAGAGCTCGATGTCGTGCGCGCCGTGACATCGATGATGCGCGTCATCGGCGCCTGATCGACACGCCATGATCGACACGCCGTGATCGACCCACCATGAACTATGTGAGCACCCGGGGGTTGGCCCCGGTCCTGAACTTTGCCGACGTGCTGCTCACGGGCCTTGCCCGAGACGGCGGTCTGTACGTTCCCGAACGTCTGGCGACGATCGACGGGCCGGCGCTGCGGTCCTTTGCCGGGCGAACCTACGCCGAGGTGGCCGTCGAGGTCATGTGGCCGTTTGTCGAGGGATCGATCGAACGTGATGCCTTTGTCGCGATGGTTGGCGACACCTACTCCCCGGCGGTGTTTCGTCACCCCGACGTCTGCCCGTTGGTCGACCTGGGTGATCAGACCTGGCTCCTCGAGCTGTTCCACGGGCCGACCCTGGCCTTCAAGGATGTCGCGCTCCAGCTCGTGGGGCGTCTGTTCGATCATGTCCTGTCGTCCCGGGGCGAGCGACTCACCATTGTGGGCGCCACATCGGGAGACACGGGCTCGGCCGCCATCGAGGCTTGTCGAGATCGTGACGCGCTCGACGTGTTCATCCTGCACCCAGCGGGGCGGGTGTCGGAGGTGCAGCGGCGTCAGATGACGACGGTCGACTCGCCGAACGTGCACAACATCGCCATCGAGGGAACCTTCGACGACTGCCAGGATCTGGTGAAGGCGCTCTTCGGTGATCTCGGCTTCCGCGACGAGCTGCGCCTGTCGGCGGTGAACTCGATCAACTGGGCCCGCATCCTTCCCCAAACGGTGTACTACGTGAGCGCGGCAGTCGCCCTGGGGGCACCCGAGCAGTCACTCACGTTTGCCGTGCCGACCGGCAACTTCGGCAACGTGCTGGCAGGAGACATCGCGCGGCGCATGGGTCTCCCGATCGATCACCTGGTCGTCGGGTCCAACCGCAACGACATCCTCACGCGCTTTCTCGACACCGGGCGCATGGAGATGGCCGAGGTGCACCCGACCACCAGCCCGAGCATGGACATCCAGGTCTCCTCGAACTTCGAACGACTGCTCTTCGAGCTCCACGGGCGCGACGCAGCGTTGGTGACCCGGCTCATGGAGCAGTTTCGGGCGACCGGGCGCATGGACGTGGCCGAGGAGCGCATGGCCGAGTTGCGCCGCGTCTTCGACGGGGCCCGTCTCGACGATGCCGAGGTCGCCCAGGTGATCGCGTCGACCTGGGAGCGCACCGGGGTGTTGATCGACCCCCACACGGCGGTGGGGCTCGGCGCGGCACAGGCGTGTCGTCGTGACCCCGACGCGGTGATGGTCGCGCTGGCGACCGCTCATCCGGCGAAGTTCCCCGACGCGGTCGAGGCGGCAACCGGCGTGCGCCCGGCGCTGCCGACCCATCTCGCCGACCTGTTCGATCGCCCCGAGCGCATGGTCACGCTTCCGAACGATCAGGCGACGGTCGCCTCGTTCGTCCGTGAGCACGCCCGTAGCGTCTGACTTACCCCCAATCCACCGACCGGCCTCGGCCGATCGTCCTGAAGGCCCTCGGAGCGTCGTTGATGGGGTGATGGGGCCGGCGAGCGGGTGGGGGCGCCAGGATCGGCTGTGGCGGGGCGTGGCAGGGCCGGCGCTTGTGGGTATGCGGCTGATGCTCTGACGCCGGTGTTGGCTCGGGGCGCCGCCATGACGTGACGCTCTGGTGAGCAGCACAACGGAGCGGAGCTTGGCCAACGAGTCGGTGAACTGCTCGGCCCAGGGCCAACGGCAACGCTGGTGCAAGGTGCGCCTGCGAGCCGAGCGGGTGATGCGCCCGGGGCCACGCTGGTGACGACGACGGCGTGGCGGCGGTGGTCGGCTTCGAGTTCGAGCGTGTCGCCTTGTCGTTGTCGACGATGAATAGCGGACCCTCAGCCACGGCCGGCCTCGTTCGATGGAGAGCCGTCCGACGGCAGCTCGCGCTGGGCGTCGAGAGCGACGTGCTCGCGGAGATAGTCCCGCAGGTACGGCATCGTGAAGTCGACCCTTCCGTGACCGACCGGCTCGATGAGCTCGGTAGCGATGAGACGAAGCCGGTACTGGCTGGCGTAGTTCGCGTCGACCTTGAGCCGCGATGCGATATCGCTCATCTTCGAAGGTCCGTCATCGTGTGCCATCGCGAGCAGGAAGGTTCGGGCCACCCCGGGCAGATCGGCCAGCGCCGGCTCGTGGACGAGGGAGCCGAGACGGCGACGAGCGGCGACGATCCCTGACTCGACGTCGTCCTCGGAGATTTCGCGGTGGCGGGGCTGTTGCCGCCAGACATGGTACCCGACGAGCTGGATGAGGAATGGGTAGCCACCGGTTGCCTCCGCTGCGCGAGCCGCAAGCTCCGGAGCGATTCGACGCTCGGCGTGCTCGATCGGCTCGGTGATGGCCGTGGCCACCTCCGGCAGTGCGACCGGACCCAAAGAGTGGCGGTCAGCGCGGCGCAGGAACGTCAGCACATCGTCGTTCAGCACCGCGCTGACCGCTGACGGCAGCCCGGCACCTACGAACGCGATCTCACGCTCCTCCCGCACCAGGTGCTGCACCACCGTTGCCACCTCTCGCAGCTCCGGGACCACCTGGTGGTGGATCTCGTCGAGGGTGAGGAGCAAACCCGCACCGTTGGCGGCGAGGAGATCGCATGCGGCGGTGAGCTGGGTGCGCAGCGCCGGTGAGACCTCGTGCGCTTCGCTGGTCTCCCACGTCGCGCCTCCGAGCCCCATCGGGGCGCTGACACCGGTCACCTTGGTCTTCGCACCGTCCGGTTCGATCTCGCTGAGCAGCGCCGGCAGGTGCTCCCCGACGAGCCGGTTCACCAACCCCGCCGTGGCAGTCTCGGAGATGACCCGCCATCCTCGCCGGCGGGCGAGGTCCTCGACCTCGTTCAACATCACGGTCTTCTACCCGGTCGAGCCATTAGATGTCGTTAGATCTGTTAGAGATCGTTAGACGACCGAGGTGGGCCCCAACTGCCGCCGCCCGGGGTCGTTCTCCTCGCTGCCGGCTTGGTGATCCTGCTGGTTGAGAACCTCCGGTGATG
>JACOTK010000108.1 GCA_016178435.1 Actinomycetota bacterium | reverse complement strand
CGGGAACACCGACCTGTTGCAGGACCTGATCGCCCGCCATGCCATTGCCAAGGACAAGGCCGTCGAACTCATGAACGACTGGGAACAGGCGACCCTCCAGCTGGACCGGGCCGAAGCCAACTTCGGCTGAGCGTCGTCGACCGGTCTACCAACCGCCAGTCCCCCCGGGTTTGATGGCTGCCCAAGACCTCTGTACATAGACCACTTCTCGCTCAAGATGCGTTCCTGGCCGGCCCAGAGAGAGGGGGTCACGAGGCGATATTGGACCTCGGATGCCCCATTCCTGACCACTTTCCGTGATATTCCTCCTCAAGACCATGCCGTTGCCTGTCGAATAGTGGTCTGATACCTCAGCAATGGAGCGAAATGGAGCACTCAATGAAGATGGAGCATTCGATGAAGAGGTCTCTCATCACCTTCGTCACTGCAGGGATCTTGATGTCCGGGATCGGATCGGGCACAGCCTGGGCCGAAGGCGAGAGCAAACGGCCCCGGGCTGAACGTGCCGAGCAGATGGAGGCGCGCGTTCGTCAACGTGCCGAGGAGCTCAAGGCCAAGGCCGGTGATCGGGGCGCCGAGCTGAAGGCCAAGGCGGACGCGCGAGCCGAGGAACTGAAGGCCAAGGCCGGTGATCGGGGCGCCGAGATGAAGGCCAAGGCCGACGCGCGAGCCGAGGAACTGAAGGCCAAGGCATGCGCAAAGGGAGCCCGAGCTCGCGAGAAGGCCAAGGAGAGGTTGGTCCAGGCCAAGGAACGGCTCGCCAAGTTGAAGGCCGCCATGGCCAAGGCCGACGAGGAGAAGAAGGACAAGATCCAGGGCAAGATCGACAAGGCCAAGGCTGCCGTCGCCAAGGCCAAGACTGCCAACGCGAAGTACATGGCTGCCTGCACCTCGACGTCGATTCCCTGACCGTCGCTCCACGGCACGTCGGGCGAGCCTGGGGTTGCCGACCCGACACCTACCGGCAACGTGATCGTGAGCGCGGCATTGCGTCATCCATGGCATGGCTCGTCGAAGAGGTGGGCGAGCCCGCTCAGGCCAGGAGGAACCGGCAGGAACCGCGGAACTACCGCTGGGCCAGAAGGACCTCGGCAATCTGAACCGCGTTGAGCGCCGCGCCTTTCCTCACGTTGTCTCCCACGACGAAAAGCGCGAGTCCGTTCTCGACGCCCGGGTCGCGACGGATGCGGCCCACCCAACAGGGATCGGTTCCGGTGGCGGCAAGGGGATTCGGCACGTCGCTCAACTCGACGCCAGGGGCCGCGGCCAACAGCTGCCGAGCGCGCTCGGGACTCATCGCACGCTCGAACTCGGCGTTGATCGACAGCGAGTGACCGGTGTAGACGGGTACCCGAACGCATGTGCCCGACACGGCAAGGTTGGGGATGTCCAGGATCTTGCGGCTCTCGTTACGAAGCTTTCGGTCCTCATCGGTCTCACCCGAATCGTCGTCGAGGAGCTTTCCCGCCAGTGGCACAACGTTGAACGCAATGGGTGCCGCATAGACGACAGGCGCCGGCAGGGCGACCGCGCACCCGTCGAATGCCAGTGCGGCGGAGCCGACGGCGCCCTTGGTGATCTGCTCCTCGAGCTCGGCGATGCCCGCCAACCCTCCACCCGACACCGCCTGGTAGGTGCTCACGATGATGCGGCGCAACCCCGCCTCGTCATGCAATGGCTTGAGAACGGGCATGGCCACCATGGTCGTGCAGTTCGGATTGGCGATGATCCCCTTTGGGCGCGTGCCCAGCGCCGCACGATTCACCTCCGGCACCACCAACGGCACGTCGGGATCCATCCGCCAGGCAGATGAGTTGTCGATCACCACGGCACCCGCCTCGACGAACCGAGGCGCCAGTGCCCGCGAGGCGGTTGCCCCAGCCGAGAACAGGGCGATGTCGAGACCCGAAAGATCAGCGGTCGCCGCATCCTCGACCTCGATCTCGCCACCCTGGCACTCGATCATCCTCCCGGCCGAACGGGCGGACGCGAACAGTCGCAGACGGCTCAACGGAAAGTCGCGCTCGGCCAGTATCGAACGCATGACGCCGCCCACCAGGCCGGTCGCGCCGACGATTCCCACATTCACGGACATGGTCTCAGGATATCGCCCGAGCATTGTCGCCGGTTCCCGGGCGACCCTCCGACGAGTCAGGGACCGACGACCGGCTTGTCGATCTCGAACGCTTCATGAAGGAGTTGCACGGCCTCCTCGACCCGACTCTCGTCCACGACGCAGGTCAGGCGGATGGCCGAGGTGGAGATCATCTCGATGTTGATCCCTGCTGCCGCCAGGCACTCGAACATGGTCGCCGTCACACCAGGGTTCGACTTCATGCCCGCCCCGACCAGTGAGACCTTCGCGATCGACGAATCGGCAACGACCTCCGAAGCGCCGATCGCGCCCACATGCTCACGACATGTTGCCAGGGCGACATCGACATGGTCGCGGGGCACGGTGAAGGAGATGTCGGTCACGCCGTGTGTCGACACGTTCTGCACGATCATGTCGACGTTCACATCCCGATCGGCCAACGAGCGGAACATCAGCGCCGCGATGCCGGGCTTGTCGGGCACACCCGACACCGTCACCTTGGCTTCGGAGACGTCGTGGGTCACGGCCGAGACGATCGCTTGTTCCATGGACGG
>JACOTK010000107.1 GCA_016178435.1 Actinomycetota bacterium | reverse complement strand
GGTGTCGATCATCGTGGTCGCGGAGACCAAGGCGAACGACACCGCCGCAACTCGCAGGTTGGTCGCCGAGCGTGTGCTCGCGACGGTTGGGCTTCCTGCATCGGAGATCGTGCTGGTCGAGCCCGGCACGATCCCGAAGACCTCATCGGGCAAGCTCCAGCGGTCCCTGTGCCGCACCCGTTATCTGGGCGAGGAGCTCGAGCCCGTATAGGCCAACCGTCGTCAGGCATGACGGTCGGAACACGAGCGAACCCGGGCAGCGTCGCCCGGGTTCGATTCGTTTTCGATCAGGTTCATTCGATCAGGCTCACATCTCGATCAGCCGCCATGAGCGGGATGAGTTCTGTCCGCGCCGTCCCCGCCCTGAACCTGGAGGCCGCTCGTCGGGGTGGAGAGACCCTCGCTCGGGTCATTGCCATCGACCCAGTCCCACCCCGATCCGGGGCCCGGGTCGCTCAGGTCGGGTTCAGGGGTCGGCGGTTCGGTTGACGGGGTCTCGGGCAACGGCGTGGAGGGAAACGGGGTCTCGGGCAACGGCGTCGGCGCCACGGGGGGCGTGCCATCCCCTGGACCCGGGGTCCGGGGGATGTCCGACGTGTCGCCCGGGCCGGGCGGTGAGCCATGACGTGGAGCCGGGGCCGTTGGATCGGGCGTTGCCCCGAGCGGGGGTGCTCCCGGGACGTTGGACGGGCCGTCACCGGTCATTGCCCGTTGGTGCTCGGCATGGGCGAGTGCACGGGTGCAGCGGGTCATGATGTCGGCCCGGGCATCCCGCATGCGTCGTTCGAGTCCGACAACCTGCCGGGTCCCGTCGTGGGTCCCGGCGCTCACCACGGCAAATCGTTCGGTGAGGGCTTCAAGAGCATGCGAGCACTGGTTGTCGATGTGGGCCTTCGCTGCCTCGTAGGCGGCATCGGCGGTGGGCTCACCGGCGAAGGCGATGTCGATGCCGAGCTCGAGCAGCATCGGGTCGAGGAGATCGGGCTCCGTCCCCGGGGGGACGGTGGTGGTTTCGGACTCGTTGTCGAGCGTTGTCGCCGACCCGATCGAGGGCTCGGCCGGGCCGGCGGGCGAGGTGTCGGTGTGGTTGACGGGAGCGGTGATGCCCGCAGCCCGCATGCCCGTACCGAACGCCACCTGGAATGGACCGGGCAGCGCCCCTGCTGCCCCCAGGGTTCCCATCGCCGCCATCCCGCCGAGGCCGGCGAGCGCGACCTTTCCCGCAAGGGTTTGGAGGAACGAACCGAGCATGGTCGTGGTATCGGTTCGAATGGCACCCGTCTGGAGCTTGTCGCTTCACGGCTCAGCGGTCGGCGGACGATTCAGCTTTCGGTCTCGCCGCGGTTCACCTCACGCAGAAAGCTCTCGACCTCCGCAGCGAGCTCCTCCGGGGACGGCATCGGTCCGAGGCCCGGACCCTGGGTGCTGTCCGTCTGGGCGTCGTAGGCGACTTCGAGGTTGTGGAGCATCTGCAGGTGCTCGGGGTTGTTCGCGATGCTGCTGCTCAACTGATTGACCAACACCACACCGGCCTCCTGCAGTTCGGTGGTGTCGAGTCGCAAACCCGCCACCTCCGCCAGGCACTCCAGGAGCGCAGCTCCCGCCTGGGGGTAGCTCATCGCCGATGCGTAGTGCGGGACCTGGGCCCAGAGGCCGAGCGCATCGATCGCGACCTCGGCACATGATCGCTCGATGGCGGCCTGGACGCCGGCGGGTACATCGAGCGTCGGTCGCATGCCCATGAATCGATCGGCCAGGTCGGTGCGGTTCGCCGTGCATGCCACCTTGGGGGGCCGTGTGTGGGGAGCGGGAGCGGGGAAGGCTCCCAGCCCGACCACGAGGCGAACGCCGAAATGTTGTGCGAGCTCGACGACCTCGGCCGAGAAGGAGTGCCAGTGGGTGTCGGGCTCGGAGCCGGTGAGCAACAGCAGGTCCCGTCCGTCGAGGTCGTGGCCGTGGCGGAGCTCGAGCATGGGCCAGGTCATGCCGCCGTTGACGCCATCGACCAGATGGGCGACAGGGCGACGCGAGCGGAAATCGAGCAGGGCATCGGTGTCGAAGCGCGCAACCAACGTGGTTGAACCGTTGCCGAGCAGGTAGGCCATGGCGCTCATCCCGGCCATTCCCGCGTCGACCCAACCGTCGAGCGAGGAAACCAGCAGGGGTTCGACCAGAACAGGTTCGGCCACGAGCTCATGCAGCGCACTCATGCCCACAACCTACAGGTGGAGACGACATGTCGACAGTCCCGCCGGCCACGTCCGCATCTGGCGCGGTGGTCGATCCCCGGGTTACGCTCCGGTTGGATCATCCCGGTCATCCCGGGCGACCCCCGCTTCCCCGGTGTCGTTGCGTGGCCTTTGGAAGGCCCCTGTTCCCGGGGATTGCATGTCCGATCTCGAAAGTCCGGCTGGGCCGCGTGGGTCGCTGCAACCTCCACGTGCCGAGACCGCAAGCTCGCTCGCCGAGTGGCGCGAACGTCTCGAGTTGTTGGTCGCCCGTCCGGTCGAGCCGGGTCGCTGGGCCATCGTTGCC
>JACOTK010000307.1 GCA_016178435.1 Actinomycetota bacterium | reverse complement strand
TTTCACCCGACGGCCCTGCATCACCCGGCGATGCCGCGTCCACTGCTCTCCGAGGCACTGCGAGGGCATGGCGCCGTGCTGCGTGACGCCGGCGGGGAGCGTTTCATCGACGAGCTGGCGACCCGAGACCAGGTGAGCCGCGCCATGACCGTGCGGATGGCCGAACAGCACGTCGAGCATCTTTGGCTCGACGCCACGAGCCTCGACCGATTCGACGAGCGATTCCCGACATTGGCGTCGTCACTTCGTGCGGTCGGGCTGGACCCGGCACTCGATTGGTTGCCGATCGCCCCGGCAGCCCACTACCTCTCCGGGGGGGTTCTCACCGATCTGGACGGGGCTTCGAGCATGCCGGGCCTGTGGGCGTGCGGAGAGGTGGCGTGCACCGGCGTCCACGGGGCCAATCGATTGGCCTCGAACTCGTTGCTCGAAGGCATGGTGTTCGGCCCTCGGGTAATCGAAGCCATCGACCGGGGTAAGGACGGTCCCGAGTCGACGGGAGCGATGGCCGACCTGGATGCCGACGCGGTGGTGCTGGAGGCACTCCCGCTCCGGCGTGCCGATGACGGCATCGATGCCGGCAAGGTGAGGGCCCAGCTGCAGCAGGCGATGACCAGGGGCGCCGGTGTGGTCCGAAGCGAGCAATCGCTCAACGAGACGGCCGCAGCGCTCCTGTCTCCCAGGGTGGTCGACACGCCGCAGGATTGCGAGGCTGCCAACCTGGCCACCGTTGCGGCAGCCCTTGTTGCCTCTGCATTGTTGCGCGCCGAGAGCCGTGGCAACCACTGGCGCAGCGATCATCCGGACCCCGACCCCGACCAGGCGCGCCGCCTGGTGCACCTGGGCCGGTTCGCCTCGGCCAACGCGCACCGATAAGGATCGTGGCGTGGTCGAACCCCGTAGCTCGCGTCCATCCCCGCCTCCTGTGACCGCCGTGCGCGAGGTGGTTGCCCGCGCGCTTGCCGAGGACATGGAGCCTCTTGGTGATGTGACCGCTGCCCTGTTGGCACCCGACGCCCAGGCGACCGCCTTCCTCGTTGCTCGTCGTGAGGGCGTGCTCGCCGGCCGACTCTGCGCCGAGGAGGTTCTGCGACAGGTCGACGCCTCCATCGAGGTGGCCTGGGCAGCAGACGACGGCGATCGAATCGTTGCCGGCCAACGACTCGCCACGCTGTCAGGATCACTGGCCTCGCTCCTGACCGCCGAACGGACCGCGCTCAACCTGCTCGGTCACCTCTCGGGTGTCGCCACGCTCACCGCCCGGTATGTCGATGCCGTTGCCGGGAGCGTGCAGATCTGGGACACCCGCAAGACCACGCCGGGTCTGCGTGCGCTCGAAAAGGCGGCGGTTCGCGCCGGTGGTGGGGTCAACCATCGGGGGAACCTGAGCGAGTGGGTGCTGCTGAAGGACAATCATCTCGCCATGCTCGGCATCACCGAGGCGGTCGGTCGGGCTCGGGCCATGTGGCCGGGTCGCACCGTCCAGGTGGAGGCCGACCACTTCGGCCAACTGCAGGAGGCGATTGCCGCAGGGGCCGACCTTGTTCTGCTCGACAACATGACCCCCGATGAGGTTCGGCGCTGCGTGGCCGAACGCGGCGAGGCGACCCGCCCGCTCCTGGAGGTCTCCGGCGGGGTGAGCCTCGACACCGTGCTCGACTATGCCTCCACGGGAGTCGATCTGATCTCGATCGGTGCGCTCACGCATTCGGCTCCCGTGCTCGACATCGCCCTCGACATCGATGTCGAGGGCGATGTCGGACAAACTCATCCCTACGTTCCAGAGAGGTGAAGCCGGTGTTGTTGGTTGTCGACGTGGGAAACACCCAGACGGTCATCGGGCTCTACGAGTCGGACGACTCACCTGAGTTGATCGATCATTGGCGCATCGCCACGAGCGCCGAGCGAACCGCCGACGAGTACGGGCTGATGTTCGAGCAGTTTCTTGCCCAGCGTGACCTCGTGCTCGAGGATGCCGTCACCGGACTTGCCGTTGCCTCGGTGGTCCCTCGGCTCACGGCAACGCTGCGGCGAATGTCGGCGAGATACCTTGGCTTCGACCCCGTCGTGGTGGGGCCCGGGGTGAGGACCGGCATGCCCATCCTGTATGAGAACCCCAAGGAGGTCGGCGCCGACCGTATCGCCGATGCCGTCGCGGCCTACGACCTCTACGGGGGTCCGACCATCGTCGTGGACTTCGGCACCGCCACCACGGTCGAGGTCATCTCCGCCGCCGGGGAATACCTCGGGGGCGCCATTGCGCCCGGCATCGAGATCAGCCTCGATGCGCTCTACAGCCGGGCGGCCGGCTTGCGACGGGTCGAGCTGGCCGAACCTCCCGCCAGCGCGATCGGACGCAACACCACCGAGTCGATTCAGGCCGGGGCCGTCTACGGCGCTGTCGCCATGGTCGATGGCCTCTGCCTGCGCGTCCAGGACGAGCTCGGACCCTGCACGGTCATCTCCACGGGGGGCCTCGGCAGCCTCATCGCACCCTTGTCCTCGACGATCCAGCATCATGAGCCCTGGCTCATGCTCCATGGGCTGCGTCTCATCCACCGCAAGAACACTCCCGAGGTCACGTGATCCCTCCCTATCGATTCGAGCCCGATCGCAGCGCCGCATCGCTCCAGGAGGAGTTCGGCGCCCTCGATCCCGCCAGTGAGACCGGCGTGGTTGTCACGATCGCGGGACGGATGATGTTGCGCCGCGTCCAGGGCAAGCTCGCCTTCGCGACCCTGCAGGACGGCAGCGGGCGGGTGCAGCTCTTTGCGCCGAGCGCGACGACGCCGCGCTTCGATGCGCTGTGTGATCGCTCGCTCGGCGACTGGTTGGGTGTGACGGGTGAGGTGATGACGACCAGGCGCGGCGAGTTGAGCGTCCGGGTCGACGACTGGGTGCTGTTGGCAGAGGCCCGCCGCCCGTTTCCCGACAAGTGGCACGGCATCAGCGACCCCGACACCCGATTTCGTCAGCGCTATGTCGACCTGTGGGTCAGCGACGACGAGCGTGCGATCCTCCGGGCACGCAGCACCGTCGTGTCGTCGATGCGTCGTTGGCTCGATGATCGCGCCTTCGTCGAGGTCGAGACCCCGGTGTTCCATCCCATCCCCGGTGGCGCGCTGGCGAAGCCGTTCACCACCCATCACAACGCGCTCGACCTCGACCTGTTCCTGCGCATCGCTCCCGAGCTCTATCTCAAGCGCCTCGTGGTTGGAGGCTTCGAGCGGGTGTACGAGATCGCCCGGGTCTTCAGGAACGAGGGGCTTTCGCCTCGGCACAATCCCGAGTTCACCATGATCGAGCTCTACCAGGCGTATGCCGACTACGGCGACATGATGGTGCTCGTCGAGGAGCTCGTGGCACACCTGGCCCGGGAGCTGCACGGCACGACCGTGCTCACCTATCCCGATCGCGACGGCGTCGGGCGTGAGCTCGATCTCAGCCCTCCCTGGCGCCGTGCGACCCTGGTCGAGTTGGTCGAGGAACATGCCGGCGTGCGAGTCGACCTCGACACGCCGATTGATGCGTTGCGTCGGGTCTGTGCCGATCACGGGGTCAAGGTGGACGAGAGCTGGGGGCCCGGCAAGCTGTTGTTGGAGCTGTACGAGAAGACGACCGAACATGCGTTGTGGGGTCCGATCTTCGTGTGCGACTACCCCAAGGAGGTGTCGCCGTTGGCCCGGTCCCACCGCTCGGAGCCCGGCATGGCAGAGCGCTTCGAGGGCATCGTGGCCGGTCGGGAGCTGTGCAACGCGTTCAGCGAGTTGGTCGACCCCGACGAGCAACGGGCTCGCTTCGAGGAACAGGTCTCGCACCGGGACGCCGGCGACGACGAGGCGATGGTGGTCGACGCCGACTATCTGCGAGCGCTTGACTTCGGCCTGCCGCCCACCGGTGGCCTGGGCATCGGCGTCGACCGTCTGGTGATGCTGTTGACGGGCGCAACCGCCATCCGCGACGTCATCCTGTTTCCCACCCTTCGCCCCGAGCCGAACGACGGCTGAGCGGCAAGGGGGACAACCGACCGTGCAGGTTCATCTGGTCGACGGAACCTACGAGCTGTTTCGCCATTTCTACGGCGTGCCGTCGCATGTGACGGCGAAGGGCGAAGAGGTCGCGGCCGTGCGCGGCGTGTTGGGCTCGATGTTGGCCATGTTGGAGGATGGCGCGACACACCTGGGTGTCGCCACCGATCAGGTCATCGAGTCGTTTCGCAACGATCTCTGGGCCGGGTACAAGACAGGCGAGGGGATCGACCCTGCCCTCTGGGCACAGTTTCCGATCCTCGAGGATGCGCTTCGCTCCTTCGGCGTCACGGTGTGGGCGATGCTCGACGAGGAGGCGGACGACGCGCTGGGTTCGGCTGCCCGGGTCGCGCAGGCCGATGGTCGTGTGACCCAAGCCCTGATCTGTACCCCCGACAAGGATCTCGGCCAGTGCGTGGGGGGCAAGGTGGTGCAGTTCGATCGCCGCAAGCGCCTGCTTGTCGATGCCGCCGGCGTGCGTGAGCGACTCGGCGTCGAGCCCGAGTCGGTTCCCGACTACCTCGCCCTCGTGGGTGACAGCGCCGACGGGTTTCCGGGCTTGGCCGGCTGGGGGGCAAAGTCCGCAGCGGCGGTCCTGACCCGGTACGTCCATCTCGAGGCGATTCCACCTGCCCCCGGTCAATGGGAGGTCACGGTCCGCAACGCTTCTCGCCTCGCGGCCACGCTGGTGGAGGAGATGGACCGTGCGCTGCTCTTTCGGGAGCTGGCCACGCTGCGACTCACCTGCGAGGTGGGCGAGGTCGACGACTGGCGCTGGCTCGGCCCCACGAGCGGGTGCGAGGCCATGGCCGAACGCCTGGAAGCCCCCGACCTTCTCCGCAAGGCCCTTCGGCTGGCCGCCGGCCGTTTCTAGAGCCCCAGCGGACAGGTGGGACTCCATTGGATACAGGCGGTGTTTCGCCAGGCGAAGACTGGTGAAACGAGTCGTGTCGTCCTCACAGGGTGACCTATCCGCTGACCCTCTTGGAGCCCCAGCGGATAGGTGGGGCTC
>JACOTK010000306.1 GCA_016178435.1 Actinomycetota bacterium | reverse complement strand
TCCGGCCACAGCGACTCCGGCCACAGCGACTCCGGCCACAGCGACTCCGGCCACAGCGACTCCGGCCACAGCGACTCCGTCACCTCTCGTGCCTGCCGAGGAGGTGTCATCCACTCCGGTTCCCGGCGCGCCGGGAACACCTGCGCCCGAGGTAGCCACATCCGCGGGACCGACGACGGCTCCGCCCCCCGGGGTGCAGCGTCCGGCGATGCCCGGTGCACCGCCCGCTCCCGGCGCCCGTCCGGTGCCGCCCCCACCTGGCTTCATGCGTGGTCCCGGCGGCAGGCCCATTCCGCCACCTCCGGGTGGGCCACCTCGTTCGGCCACCGGCAAACCCATCCCGCCACCACCCGGTGGGGCGCCGAGAGAAGATCAGCGTTCCGGCGCAACGTCGGGTTCGGGTCCCCGAGGTCCCGGCCGAGGTCCCTCGTCACCGCCGGGGCGCACGTCGGCGCCGAGTACGGGTCGACCCGGAATGGGGCGTCCTTCGGGGGGTCCCGGTTCTGGCGGTCCGGGTGGGCCCGGGGGATCCCCCGGGGGTGGCCCCGGTGGTCAGATGTTGCGGCCCGGACAGGTTCCCGGTGCAGGCGGTCGTCCCGGTGGGCCCGGTCGAGGGGCGCCCGGAGGGCCCCGTCGTCGCAAGAGCGGGGGACGTCGACGTCGCAATCGCGAGGAACTTCAGCCTCAGGGCCTGCCGGTCTACACGCCCGACAACGCTCCCATTCCCGAGGGCGAGATCATCATCGAACGGGGTTCGACCGCCAAGGAGCTTGGTCCAAAGCTCAACCGGTCGGCTGCCGACGTGGTGCGATTCCTCCTGCAACAGGGCGAGATGATCACGGCAACCCAGACGCTCTCGGACGACATGATCGAACTGTTCGCCGCCGAGATCGGTGCGACCGTTCAGCTCGTGAACCCGGGCGAGGCGCAGGAGGCGACGCTTCAGCAGCTTCTCGAGGTGCTCGACCAGGAAGATGAGGATGAGGCAAACCTTCAGCCTCGTCCTCCGGTGATCACCGTCATGGGCCATGTCGATCACGGCAAGACCCTGCTGCTCGACCGCATTCGTTCGGCCAACGTCGTCGAAGGCGAAGCCGGGGGCATCACGCAGCACATCGGCGCTTACCAGGTCGAGCGGGGCGGCAGGATGCTGACCTTCATCGACACCCCTGGTCACGAGGCCTTCACCTCGATGCGAGCACGGGGCGCCGACGTCACCGACATCGTCATTCTCGTGGTGGCAGCAGACGACGGTGTCATGCCCACGACGCTCGAAGCCCTGGCCCATGCTCGCGCGGCGGAGGTCCCCATCGTCGTGGCGATCAACAAGATCGACCGCGAGAACGCCGACCCCAATCGGGTGATGCAGCAGTTGTCCGAGCACGGGCTGGTGCCCGAGCAATGGGGTGGGGACACCATCATCGTCGAGATCTCCGCGCTGCAGAGCCTGGGCATCGACGACCTGCTGGACAACGTCCTGCTCATCGCCGAGGTGGAGGATCTCCGGGCGAATCCGGCCGGCCGCGCCTACGGCGCTGTGCTGGAGGCTCATCTCGATGTCGGCCGTGGCCCCGTCGCGACGGTGTTGGTGCAGCGAGGAACGCTCAAGGTCGGCGACCCGATGGTTGCCGGGCCGGCGTGGGGCAAGGTTCGTGCGCTCATCGACCACACGGGCAGGTCGGTCAAGATTGCGGGACCCTCGATGCCCGTGCAGGTGCTCGGTTTGTCCGAGGTTGCAGGAGCAGGTGATGAGTTCGTCGTCGCTCCCGACGACAAGACGGCTCGTCGCGTCGGGGACACCCGAGGTCAATATGCCCGCATCCGGGGGATAGCGGCCGATGCGTCCGCGATCAGCAGTGGCGTGAAGCTCGAGGACATCTTCGAGCAGATCCAAAAGGGCGAGGCGGCGACGCTCAATCTCGTGCTCAAGGCCGATGTCAACGGGTCGCTCGAGGCCTTGACCGACTCGTTGCGCAAGCTCGAGCGTGATGAGGTCAAGATCGCCTTCGTGCATCGTGCCGTAGGTGGCATCACCGAGAACGACGTGCAGTTGGCGGCGACGACGGGTTCCACCATCATCGGTTTCAACGTTCGTCCCGACCGCAAGGCCAGGACATTGGCCGAGCTCGAAAGCGTCGAGATCCGCACCTACGAGATCATCTACCAGGTGATCGAGGACATCCAGAGCGCCATGATCGGCCTACTCGAGCCCGAGTTCGAGGAAGTGGTGACCGGTGAGGCCGAGGTTCGCGAGATCTTCCGGGTCCCCCGTATCGGAGCGATCGCGGGTTGTTACGTGCTCAATGGCACGATCACTCGAGGTTCCAAGGTCCGCTTCCTGCGCGAGGGCACGATCATCTGGAAGGGAGCGGTCAACTCGCTCAAGCGCTTCAAGGACGACGCACGGGAGGTCCAAGCCGGTTTCGAGTGCGGCATCGGGCTCTCCGACTTCCAGGACCTCAAGGCAGGCGACATCATCGAGACCTATTCGGATCGCGAGATTCCGCGCGTCTGAGCGAGTTGTCCGATCGGTCATCCGCCGTCATTGGGGCTTTGAGCTCATTTCCGTATCTCGAGGTCGCTGTTCGGCTCCTTACCCATGAAGCCGGCTCGTTGGGGGCCGGACGGCTGCGATAGAGTCACACGACGCAGTGACAAGACCTCGGAGGGGGACCATGCGTAATTGGCGAACGAGGCCTGCAGCGGGAGTGGTTGGTGGCCTG
>JACOTK010000305.1 GCA_016178435.1 Actinomycetota bacterium | reverse complement strand
TCGGAGGTCGAGGACCCTTTTCCGGAATCGAGCGGCGACTGAGAGCGGTCAGCGCGGAGCTCGACGACATCACCACCGAGCTGCGAACTGTCGGCGAGCGACTCGAGGATGATCCGCAGGCGCTGGAGGAGGTGCGACGGCGACGCAGGCTGCTGCGAGAACTGCGTCGGAGGTACGGTGAGACGCTCGATGATGTGCTTGCCTATGCAGACCAGGCCCGCATGCGTCTCAACGAGTTGTCCTCGCATGACCAACAGGTCGCCGAGCTCGAGGCGCAACGATCACGGGCCATGGAGGAGCTCGCATCGGAGGCGGTGAAGGTCGCGACGGCGAGACGGTCGGCCGCACCACGCCTTGCGTCCGCGGTGGAGGAGATCCTGACGACGCTCGCCATGCCTCAGGCTCGATTCCGTGTCCAGGTCGACGGCGAGGCCGGGGAACGGGTGCAGTACCTGCTTGCGGCAAATGCGGGGGAGGATTTTGCACCTCTGGCGAAGGCGGCCTCGGGCGGTGAGCTGGCCCGCACGATGCTCGCCCTGCGTCTTGCGCTGCTCCACAGTCGGGATGGCGACACCGATTCCCCCGGGAGCCTCACAACGCTGATCTTCGATGAGGTCGATGCCGGGATAGGAGGCGAGGCGGCACAGGTGGTGGGCCAGGCTCTGGCATCGGTTGCACGAGACGCCCAGGTTCTGGTGGTGACCCATCTCGCCCAGGTGGCGGCATGTGCGGATGCCCAGATAGCGGTGACCAAGTCCGATGTCGAGGGACGCACCGTCGCACAGGCCGAGTTGGTGGACCTCGACGATCGCGTCATCGAGCTGTCACGGATGCTTTCGGGCAGGCCGGACAGCGACACGGCCCGTGATCACGCAAGGGAGCTGCTTGACCTCTCGGCAGAGGGTCGAGTTCCGTGATGGCGCGTCACGTCGATCCATCCAGGGTGGTGGGCACCGCTCGTGTCAGCCGTCGGACGAAGGATCTCATCAGGGAGCTCCGTCCGGGTGACATCGCGGTGATCGATCATCTCGACCTCGATCGCGTCGCCGCCGAGGGCCTCGTCGAGGCGGGCGTCGCAGCGGTCGTCAACGCGTCCGCCTCGATCTCGGGTCGCTACCCGAACATGGGACCGTTGCTCATCGCCGCCGCAGGCATACCCCTGCTCGACGGTGTCGGTGTCGAGATCATGGACGCACTCGTCGATGGCGAACGACTCACCATCGACGAGTGCCGCCTGGTGTCGGAGCATTGGAGCGGGGTGGGCGACCGCCAGACGCTTGCATCGCTCGAGAAGAGCATCGAGGCAGCCAAGGAGACGATGGGCGATGAGCTCGAGCGCTTCGCCACCAACACGCTCGAGTATCTCCGTGAGGAGCGTCACCTGATACTCGATCCACCCCAGCCTCCCGACATCGGCGTCGACTTCACCAATCGTCATGCGCTCGTGGTCGTGCGCGGTGCGGACTACCGCGAAGACCTCGCCGCGCTGAAACGCGGCGGCTATCTGGGCGAGCAGCACCCACTGCTCATCGGGGTCGACGGCGGTGCGGATGCCCTCCTCGATCTCGGACGCCGCCCGGACATCATCATCGGCGACATGGATTCGGTCTCGGAGACCGCACTTCGTTGTGGCGCGAAGCTCGTGGTCCATGCTTATCCGGGAGGCCGTGCGCCCGGGGCAGGTCGCCTCTTGGAGCTCGGGCTCATGCACCACATCTTCGAGGCGCCGGGCACGAGTGAGGACATCGCCATGTTGATGGCCTTCGAGGGTGGAGCGGCGTTGATCGTCGCGGTTGGTACCCACAACTCGATGGTGGAGTTTCTCGACAAGGGTCGTGCCGGCATGGCCTCGACCTTCCTGGTGCGGATGAAGATCGGTCCGATCCTCGTCGATGCGAAGGGAGTCAGTCGCCTGTACGAGTCACGGGTCCGCAAACGTGACATGCTGGCGCTCGTCGCGTCGGCGCTGGTCACCTTGCTGGTGGTCACGGCCGTGAGCCAGCCGGCGAAGCTCTTTCTCGAAAGTCTCTGGCTTTCCCTCAGGTAAAGGGTCGATCCACATCCCATGGTGAACTTCCGCTATCACATCGTCTCGCTCGTGGCGGTCTTCCTGGCGCTCGCAATCGGCGTGGTGATGGGGAGCACGGTCATCGACCGCGTCACCGTCGAGACCCTCGAGGCCCAGCAGGATCGACTGCACACGAATCTCACCAATGCCCGTGCGGCGAACCGCAAAGTCAGCGGTGATCTCGACAATCTTCGACAGGCGAGCTCCCAGATGGCCCGGGAGGCAGGCGATCGTCTCGTGCCGGGTTCGCTGCTCGATGTCCCGGTTCTGCTGTTGGGCATACGGGGCAACGAGCCGTCCGGACGCAAGGAGCTCATCGAGGGTCTGGCACAGGCAAATGCCCGAGCAGAGGCAACCCTATGGCTGACCGATCGTTTCGAACTCCACGATCTCGACGAGCAGAAGTCCCTGGGGGAGTTGCTGGGGATCGAGGAGAAGTCCGCAACCCGGCTGCGCCGCATCGGCCTGGAGCGCCTCGGAGCCGCCTTGCGATCGCTCGCGCTCGGCGAGGTCACCCCTGACGCCGGCCTGCCGGCCGCACTGACGGACGCCGACTTCCTCGAGCTTGATGTCCAGGGCGGCGGCGAGGCGCTGGACATCAAGCCGGGAACCCGCATCGTCTTGGCGGTGGCGCCGGGAGATCGGGGCGGGAGCAGTCCCGACAATGAGGTCACCGCCGCCGACAAGGCCGTGGGGGAGACCCTCACAACCTTGACCCGAGCCCTCGTCGGCGGGGAGCAGGCGCCGATCGATCTCGTGGTGGCCGAGGCAGCGGTCACGGACCAGCCCGAGCGGGCACGCCTCATCGAGTCACTTCGCGACGACAAGTTCCTGGCGGGACGGTTCTCCACGGTCGACAACCTCGATGAGCCGATCGGTCGCACGGCCTGCCTGCTTGCCCTGCGTGATCTCGGCGTCGACGGGGTCGGACACTACGGCTCGGGACCGGGCGCCTCTCGTCTGATCCCCGCACTGCCGCCTGCGGCCCCGGGCCGCTGAGGACCGGTCGACCGGGCTCCCTGAGGATGGTCACACCCCGACGACATCCCAGGAGAACACCTCGGGGTTCTTGGGGTCGATGTTCAGGCGAAGCCATTCGGCAGCCGTGGCCCCCGGGACGACAATGCGGGTGAGGTTGGGTACGGGCTCGATGACCCCGTGGATCGGGTCGCCTGTCGCGATGGGCTGGTCGACGAGGTATTGGTGGGAGTCACCTTGGACCAACAACACGGGCTTGGCGAACGCCCGGGACCGTTCGGCGATACGGCGCACGATGGGGGTGAAGCCGTCGAGGGGAAGGTTGTTGGCAACCGAATAGGCATCCCACATGTCGGCTTGCATGAGAAGAGCCACGCCGGCGGCTCTGGTGCGCTCGGCCGCATCGAAGGTATCGTCGATCCAGTCGAGGGCGGCTGCGGTACGAGCCGAGACCTCGGCGAGGCGACGGCCACGTTGCTCGGCGGTCTCCGCTGCCCCGAACCATGGAGCCAGGTCGTTGTTGCTTCCCACAACATGGACCATCGAGAACACCACGCGCTTGTCGATCCAACGCTGATTCTCGACATAGGTGCTGTGGTCGCTGTCGAAGGCCTGGCTCAACACCCGACGGGGATGGCCACCTTGGGTCATGCCCGGTGAGGGGAAGAAGACATCGCGAAGAGCATCGAGACGCTCGAGGGGATCGTAACCACCGGCGGCTGAACGATGACAGTCCGTCCATTCATTGTCGCCGGGGGTATAGAGGAGCGGATCCTCGAAGGAGTCGAACTGGTTGCGAATGCTCTCGAAATACGCCGTCGTACACGGGCTGCTGCCGGTCTTGATGTCGCCGACATGGGCGATGGCTCGCACCCTTGGATCGGCGTTGATGGCGGCGACCAGTGCGGGAAATTCCCGAAGCTGGGCATCGCCGTAGGGTGTGTCTCCGAGGATAGCCATGGTGATGCCGCCGTTGGCTCCTTGGGACGTGGAGGTGTTGGCCGATGCTCCGACGCTGATCGGGGTACCGAGCGCGCCGAGTGCGGCCAACGTGGCGATCATGGTGCGCGGTTGCATGGGCTGCTCCTTGTGGTCGGGAGGGTGGACCCCGGTGAACCCTGACATCCTCCACGACCGAGATGGCCGGAAGATGGCGTGACGTTGAGCAGGACGTGAACCTTCGACACGGCGACTTCACCCGTGCAGGAGGGACGATAGATCTCTCAACTCCCGCAGCTCTTGGAGAGGCTCCTGTCGGCTGACACCGTGACCGATGATG
>JACOTK010000106.1 GCA_016178435.1 Actinomycetota bacterium | reverse complement strand
TCCACCGCGGTGATCGCCGTGTGACGCAACACATGCGCCGAGACCGGCGTCCGCTCCGCCCACGACAAACACGGCCGCGCCCGGTCGAACAACGTGTTGTAACGCCTCCGGGTGATCGCACGGCCACGCCCCGAACGGAACACACCATCATCCGCTCCCAACCCCTCACGACCGTTGCGGTGAACCTCCAACGCCCGCATCAGCGACGGCGACACCGGCTGCTCACGCTCGATCCCGAACTTCTCGCGCAGCCACACGCTCGAACGTCGCTGATCGAGGTCACGCACGCGAAGGTTCAACGCGCCCTCACGACGAGCGCCGGACTCGAGATGAAACCGGACCAACAACAAATCCAGATCCGGATCCTGGCTCGTCGTCCGCACCGCGTCGATCACCTCCCCCAACTCGCTCTCATCAAGAGCGCGACGCCGGTTCGCCAACCGACGTGGCTTGTCCAACCCGACCGCCGGGCTGCGCACAACAAGACCTGCCCGCTCGGCACGAGCAAACAACGCCCGCAACGCCCCAATGCAGTTCTCGCGAGCGGAGCGACCCTCACTTCCCGGACGGTTGCGTTGCGCCCGCGCGACCGCATCACCAACGACCGCCTCGCAATCGTCCACACCCACCCTGTCGATCGGACACTCACCAAGGCGCTCGACGGCGAGACGCCAATACGACATGTAGGTGTCGGCCGTGCCCTTCGAGAAACTCGGCCCGACCGTGACCACATACTCGGCGAGCGTCGGAATGCTCGCAACGTTGGGAGCGTCGCCCGACACCGCGACCAGGTCCTCGATCGTCACCCCCAGTGCCGTGGCCTCGGCCAACAGGACACGGGCACGCACCAGAGGATCCATCACCGGCCCTCCCCCGCCACCCCATCGACCATCGCGTCGAGAACGCCCGTCGCTGCGAGGACCACCATCGGCTGTCCAACACAACGAAAGGCGACCAGGACCGAACCCGACGAAACCGTCGCCCGGCGAAGCCATGCCGAAAGGAACAGGCGACCCCGCCCATCGACCGCAAGGCTCGCACCCGCACCGCCGCCTCGTAACACGAGCGTGAGATCACGACACAACGCCCGCACAACCCCGTCCGCACCGGCCCCGTCCGCGTCGACCCCGTCCGCACCGAGTACCGCTCTCGCCTCGACCGGCAACGTGACACGCCCGATCGGCTCAACACCGACTATCCATTGCCGCCAACGCAACGCGTGTCGCTCATCGCCGAGGTCACGCAGCACCGAAAGCGCCGTCCGTGCCGGGGCCCGCGGCGGCGCCCCGGGCAGGTGTTCAAGCGGGGGCCGGGCACCCGACCCTTCAAATTTCGCTTGAGACACGGATTTCTGGGCTGTCACCCTACGAATCGTGTCGGAGGGGCGAGTTCGACCATCAGCCCACAAGCACCGCTCGTCGGTTGGCTCGTCGCTGCGTGACTGTCAGGCGACGTCGAGGAACCGGCGCAGCGCCTCGCGGATGATCTCGCTCGTGGTCGTGTGCTCAGCTTCGGCGCGCGCTTCGACGGCCTGCTTGAGATCGGGATCGAGCCGAACGGGAACGACCTCTGCCGGCGCCGTGCCGAGCATCGGTCGGCCACGTCGACGGGCCTTCAACGTCTCGACGTCGTACCCACGCTCGGCCTCGTCAGCCATCACCTCGATGTCGGCGTCGGTCAGCACCTTGCCGGTCTTGGTCTTGTAGGGCTTGGTCTTCTCAGCCATCGAGGTCACCTCCGCTCGGGAGCAGGTCGTAGAAGGTCGGGCGAAGCGGCATGGCATGGATCGCCAAGAGCCGGTCGTCGGCGAGGGTGAGCACGATCACTTCGAGCATGTTCCCGGCCTGATCGGGCCCGATGGCGAGCTGCTTCGGCGGGTCGCTGTCAGGCTCGAGGTCGACGACCACGAGCGGGTGATCCGTGGCATGGCGGATGGCAGCGTCACTGACACCGTGCCGTCGAGCCGAACGATGGATCTCCACACATCCTTAGTGTAATACACAATCCTGAACTCGATGCGCTACGGTCACGTGACCGTAGCGCTGTTTGGCATCCATCGGCAATCTGGGGCGTCGATAGGGCGGCCCCGACAACCGCGTGCGTCCTCGCGATCCGGCAATACGTGCGCCGTGAGGCGCTCACCGCGCTGAGCGTTCTGTTGCGCTCCGAGAGGTCCAGCCGCCCGTCCATACACCGAATAGGTCGCGCAGCAACAAGGTGCGCTCGACGAGTAGGCGCGGAGCCGAATCTCCGTCGACCCAGGTACGCGCGCTCGTGCACTCGCTTGCTGACCTGCATCGACCAGGCGAGCCGAACGACGCTCCGGTGCGGTATGGAGGCGACAGACTCGCGATCACAGCGGCCGGACAGTGACATAAGCGAGCCTGCCGTTCTCGCGGGCGATCGACGGCGAGAGAGAATGAGTGACGTGCGCGGCGTGACTTCGGCCTTTACCCAGGTGTTGTCGGACGACGCCGTCTACGAGTACCGGGCCGACCGGTGGTGGGCAGAGGGCCCACCACTGGCGTTCGTGGGCTGCAACCCGAGCCTGATCACCTGGCAGGCCGGCGCCCGCCTGGACCCGACCAGTGCCAACTGCGAGGCGATCGCGAGGCGCGACGGCTACGCCGGGGTGACCGTGCTGAACCTTTGGGCGCTACGGGGTACGGACCCGCGGGAGCTGCGCCGTCACCCCGATCCGATCGGCCCCGGGTGGGCTGAGGCGTTCGACGAGGCGGTGCGCGACGTGGGCTTCGTCGTGGGCGCATGGGGGACTGCCCCCTACTGCGCCGGCACGCGCGTCGCGCGGCGCCGCATCGGTGAGGTAGTCGACCGCCTCGTCGCTCTCGGACTGGAGGTGCGCTGCCTCGGCCAAACAGCGGACGGCGAACCGCGCCACCTGTCGCTGCGAGGTGTGTCGAGGGGCGCTCTGCCAGCACTGCAGCCGTTGGTGGGTCGCACGACGACGCCGTAGCCGTGCCGCCCCGAGCGGCCGCGGACGCTGGGCGTGGTTGCCGCCGCCGGACATGCACGGGTATCCCCGGTCAGGATGGGCCGGTGAATCATTCAACGCCGGCTTCGCTCAGCTGCGAGCGTGCGTGAGCAACACGAAGTGAGGCGTACAGATCGACGGTTCCGGTGCGAGACCGGCGGCATCCTGGCCGCAGCGAACGGGCGAACAGAATGCGCGCTCGACCTCTGGCGCCGCCGTACCGATGTGCACTGGGGCGGGAAATCCATTGCTCGTGGAGAACGCGTCCGCTATCGGCAGCACTTCGGTGC
Source organism: Actinomycetota bacterium (assembly GCA_016178435.1). Classification (GTDB taxonomy): domain Bacteria; phylum Actinomycetota; class Acidimicrobiia; order Acidimicrobiales; family CADCSY01; genus JACOTK01. The sequence continues at coordinate 8,124 of JACOTK010000106.1, read as the reverse complement.
GCGTGGTCGTCGTACTGTCCGGCCATGCGAGCGCGTCGACTCCGCCAGCTCGCGCTTGCCGTATTCGGGCTTGTCGTTCTCGCAGGCCTCGTTCCGTTCAGCATCTCGTCGGGGGGCTCGCCGAAGTTCGTAGCTCACTGCAATGGAGCCCTCGTCGAGGCCTGGCCGGAGTGGGGAGCGCGACACGGTGGGGTGTTGCTACCACCTCGCCGACATCGGAGCACACCCCAACCCCAGCAAGGCCGTCGACCCCGGCTCCGAAGCGCCTCCACCAGCTCGAGCCCGACCCGACCGCGGCACCGATCGTGCAACGCATCTTCGCCCGCTTCCTCGACGGCGACGGGCTGCACCGCATCGCCACCGACCTCACACGCGCCGGCATCCTCTCGCCATCGGCGCACGACCCCAGCCGCAACTCGCACCGCGTCGGCAGTCGGGGCGCGTGGGCGAAGTCAGCGGTGCGCGCCATCCTCGCCAACCCGCGCTACACCGGCCACCAGGTGTGGAACAAGCAGCGCCGCGACGAGGTGCTCGTGGACGTCGAAGACGTCGGCCTCGGCCACGAGTCGAAGATGCGCTGGAACGACAAGAGCCAGTGGGTGTGGTCCGAGCAGCCCGTCCACGAAGCGCTCGTCGACATCGAGACATTCGAAGCGGCGCAATCGCAGTTCGGGCGAACCACCCGCACCGCTCGGAGGACTCCATCGCCGGGTCGCCACTACCTGCTCTCCGGAATCATGCGCTGCGGGCTGTGCGGCCGACGGATGCAGGCTCAGTGGAACCACGACAAGGCGCGCACTGGAGCTCACGGACGAGATCGGCCCGTTCATCACCTGGATCGCCGAGGTCGAGAAGGAACGGCGAGGTCTCGAAGCCCATCTCGGCCGGTCCGTCCAGGGCGGCACGCTGACCAAGTCACAGGTAAAAGCCCTCGTCGGCTACCTGCGAGACATCGTCAACGTGCTCGCCGACGCCGATCCAGCCGACAAGACCGAGCTGTACCGCGAACTCGGCGTGAGCCTCACGTACCACGCCGATGGGCGGGTCGCCGTCGAGTCGATGCCCCGTGGGGCTGACGTGCGTGTCGGAGGGGGGACTTGAACCCCCACGTCCTTTCGGACACTAGCCCCTCAAGCTAGCGCGTCTGCCTATTCCGCCACTCCGACGTGGTTACCGGCAACGCCGGTGAGGCTGGCCACTGTAGCGCGCCAACCCGGGTACGCCCTACCTACTTCTGCAGGCGCAAGGCCAACAAAACCGTGCTGAACGAGAAGACGATCGCCACCACAACCGTGATGCGATCGAGGTTGCGCTCCATGACCGTCGAGCCCGCCGCAGCGCTGCCCACGCCACCACCCAACATGTCCGAGAGGCCACCGCCGCGGCCGCTGTGCAGGAGCACCAGCAACAACAACAGCAGTGACACGATCACATGCACCACAACGATGGCGACGGTCAACACGGGAAACGCTCCTTCAGGCCCATGGGCGCATCTTCGAACAGCCTTTGTACGATATCAGGACGCACCGCAACGACAGCGCCCACATCAACGACAGCGCCCACATCAACGACAGTGCCCATATCAACGACAGCGCTCACCTCAAACACGACGAGTCCTCAACGACGGCGCGTTCTCACCACGGTGTGACCGGCCGACTCAGACCGACTGGTACTGCACGAGACGGGCGAACTCATCCGCGTCGAGCGACGCCCCACCGACGAGCGCCCCGTCGATGTCGGCCTCGGCCATGAGCTCGACGATGTTGCTCGGCTTGACCGACCCCCCGTACTGCACCCGCAGGCCTTCGCCCGCCGCGGCGCCGAAGCTCGATACGACCGTGGCCCGGATCGCCGCGCACACCGCCTGCGCGTCGGCGGCCGATGCGTTGCGACCTGTCCCGATGGCCCAGATCGGCTCGTACGCGATCACCAACCCCGCCACCTGCTCGGCGGAGACCTTGGCCAATCCGGCCGCCACCTGAGCCCGAACCCGCTCCTCGGTCGTCCCGGCCTCACGCTCCTCGAGCGACTCGCCCACGCACAGGATGGGCGTCATGCCGTTCGCCAGGATGGCACGTACCTTGGCGTTGACCATCTCGTCGGACTCGCCGAACAGCGTGCGCCGCTCGGAATGGCCCGCGATCACATACGAAACGTTGAGCTTGGCCAACATGGCCGGACTGACCTCACCGGTGAAGGCGCCCTTCTCCTCCCAATGGCAGTGCTGGGCGCCCAGGGCGATGGGAATCCTGTCCGATTCCAACACCGTCTGGACCGAACGCAGATCGGTGAACGGCGGGTGCACCGACACATCGACGGTCTTGTAGTCGTCCTTCGACAGGCGATACGAGAGCTTCTGCACCATCTGGATGGCGTCGAAGTGATTGTGGTGCATCTTCCAGTTGCCGCTGATGAGCGGCATGCGACCCTTGGGTGCCATGGGACAATCCTTGCTTTCCGGGGGCTCGGGCCCTTACGCTCGCCCGCCAGGCCGAACTCGGCGATGGCGGCCGCGCTGTCACCGCCCCCCACCACCGTGAAGCCCGGCGAATCGGCGACGGCCTGGGCAACCGCTCGGGTGCCGGCGGCGAACCGCGGATCCTCGAACACCCCCATGGGTCCGTTCCACAACACGGAGCGAGCCTCGAGCACGACATCGGAATATGCAGCCGCCGTGCCCGGGCCGATGTCGAGGCCCTTCCACCCATCGGGCACCGACCCACCGAGCTGGCGCACCTCTCCCCCGGCGCCGGGGTCACCGATGACACCATCGGGCGACAGGGCGACCACGTCATGAGGAACCTGAATGCGGTCGCCATACTTGGCCGTCAACGCCCTGCACCGCTCGACCTGGTCGGGCTCGAACAACGAGGCGCCGATCGGGTGTCCCCGTGCGGCAAGGAACGTGAAGCACATGCCCCCACCGATGAGGACGGTGTCGGCCACCTCGAGCAGCGCCTCGATGACACCGAGCTTGTCGCTCACCTTGGCTCCGCCGAGGATGGCGACGAACGGCCTGGCCGGGGCATCTCGCAGCCCGGTCAGGATCTCGACCTCTTTCGAGAGCAAACGTCCCGCAGCGCTGGGGAGGGTCCTCGGTGGCCCCACGACCGAAGCATGGGCCCGATGGACCGCCCCGAACGCGTCGTTCACATACGCGTCCTGGCCGGCGACCAGCTTGGCCACAAAGGCCGGATCGTTCGCCGTCTCGCCCGGATCGAAGCGCAGGTTCTCCAACAACGTGACATCCGGCGCCAGCTCAGCGAGGCGTGCCCGCACCGGATCAAGCGAGTACCTGGGGTCAGGGGCGCCCTTGGGCCGTCCGAGATGGGTGCACGCCGTGACGATCGCTCCGTGACCCTGCAACCAGGTGATGGTCGGCATCGCCGCACGGATGCGCAGATCGTCGGTGATCCGTCCGTCCCGGATGGGGACGTTGAAATCGGCACGCAGCAACACTCGCCTACCGGTGAGTGGCAGCAGGTCCTCGAGCTGGGGAAGCTTCACGGGCGAGGGGTTACTTGTTGGCTGCGCCGACGATGAGGGCGAGGTCGACCAGGCGGTTGGAGTAACCCCACTCGTTGTCGTACCAGCCGAGCACCTTGACCATGTTGCCCATGGCCATGGTCAGCTTCGCATCGAAGGTGCACGAGGCGGGCGAGCCGACGATGTCGGAGGACACGATGGGATCCTCGGTGTAGACGAGGACCTTGGACAGCGGGCCCGACGCGGCAGCGGCCTTGAAGGCCTCGTTGATCTCCTCCACGGTGACCTCTCGACCGAGCAGGCCGGTAAAGTCGGTGATCGAGCCGTCCTGCACCGGCACCCGCAGGGCGGTTCCGTCGAGGCGGCCCTTCATCGAGGCGAGCACGAGGCTGGTCGCTCGCGCGGCGCCCGTCGAGCTGGGCACGATGTTCGCGGCAGCGGCCCGTCCGCGACGGAGGTCCGAATGGGCCAGGTCGAGCAGGTTCTGGTCGTTGGTGTAGGCGTGCACGGTGGTCATGAGGCCCTTCTCGACACCGAAGGCGTCGTCGAGCACCTTGATCATCGGCACGAAGCAGTTCGTGGTGCACGAGGCGTTCGAGACGATCTTTTGGCCGGGGTCGAACGTGTCGTCGTTGACGCCGACCACAAAGGTGGCGTCGACGTTGGTGGCGGGCGCCGAGATGATGACCCGGGGAGCGCCGCCCTCGATGTGTGCCGCCGCCTTCTCGCCGTCGGTGAAGATGCCGGTCGACTCGATGACGACATCGACACCGAGATCGCCCCACGGCAGGGCCTTGGGGTCACGCTCGGCGAAGACCTTGAACGACTTGCCCCCCACGCTGATGGAGTCGTCGGTCGAGGTGACGTCCTCGCCAAGGCGACCGTGGGTCGAGTCGTACTTCAACAGGTGGGCATTGGTCGCCGGTGAGGTGAGGTCGTTGACCGCCACCAGCTCGACATCGGCGCCGCTCGCCTTGGCCGCCCGGTAGAAGTTGCGGCCGATGCGGCCAAAGCCATTGATGCCCACGCGTACGGTCATGAGTCCCTCACAAGTTGTCCCGGGCGGCCGGTCCGCCCCATGAGCTCAGAGCCTATCCGACAGCTCGGCAAGAGCTTTTGCCAACAGGTGTGGGTCGTGTGCGAGCCCGTTCGGGCGAGCCAGATCACGCTCGACCACCGGGAGGCCCGGATTGCCGAGCGCCATGGAGCGCAGGTCGCACAACACGATGTCGACGACCACGCCATGGGCGCTGAGCGCCTCGACATGGGCGGCGACGTCGAACCCCGATGTCTCGGGTACCTGCGGCAGGAGGTTGCAGACATAGACCCGCTGCGCCGAGGTGGCGGCCAGCGCCGCCTTGACGTCGGGGACGATCGCCGCTGCCAACACGCTGGTGAACAACGACCCGGGCCCGATCACGATCTGATCGGCGCCTGTCAGGGCCTCGGGCACCTCCTGTGGCGTCAGCGCATCGGCGGGCACCAGCGAGACCGTCGCGATGTGGTCGGACTGGGCCACCTTGACCTGACCTTCGATCTCCCGACCGCTCACCTCGGCCTTGAGCACCACGGGCGTGATCGTCGCCGGAAGGACCCGACCGACCGCCCCGATCAAGAGTCCGACCTCGTGCAGGGCCACGGTGAAGTCACCCGTCGCCCCCGTCAGCCCGGCGATCATCAGGTTCCCGAGTGGATGACCGCTGAGCGGGCCCGCGTCGAAGCGGTGCTCGAGTGCCTGGGTCCAGATCGAATCGGCGTCGCCGAGCGCCACCAGGCACTTGCGAAGATCACCCGGAGCCGGGATGCCGAGCTCGTCGCGCAGTCGTCCGCTCGATCCGCCGTCATCGGCGACCGACACCACCGCGGTGATCTCCGAGGCATAGGTGCGGATGGCCCGCAGCGACGCGGCCAACCCGTGCCCGCCGCCGAGGGCAACGACTCGTGGGCCTTGCGCCCTCGTCATTTGTTCACGTCACGATGCTGGACACGAGGGTCGAACCCGCGGCGGCGCAGGTTGATCGCGACCTCCTCGGCAATCGCCACCGAACGGTGGCGCCCGCCGGTGCAACCCAGGGCAATCGTGAGGTAGGACTTGCCCTCCTTCACGTAGGCGGGCATCAACAGATCGAGCAGGTGGTCCAGGCGATCGAGGAAGACGCTCGCCTCGGTCTGGCCCAACACGTAGGCACGGACATCGGCGTCGAGGCCGGTGCGGGGTCGCAGCTCCTCGACCCAGTGGGGGTTCGGCAGGAACCGGCAGTCGAGCACGATATCGACGTCGATCGGCAGGCCGTGCTTGTAGCCGAACGACATGACGGTGGTCGCCATGCCCGCCGCATGGGACTCCTCGCCGAAGAGCTCCACGAGACGATCACGCAACTCGTGCACGTTGAACATGCCCGTGTCCACCACGACATCGGCCTCGGCCTTGACCGGTTCGAGCACCTCGCGCTCTCGTGCGATGGTCGCCGCGACCCCGTCACCGTCGGCCAACGGGTGCCGGCGACGAGTGTCCTCGTAGCGGCGGATCAACACCTCGTCGGCAGCCTCGAGGAACAGGACCCGAACCCGCTCGGCCGTCGCCCGCAGGGAGGCGAGCCCCTCGGTCACCTCGTCGATCTCGGCCTTGGAGCCCACCACCAGGGCAACCCGCTCGATGCGTGAGCCCGGCGTCTGCACGAGCTCGGCAACCTTGTCGATCAGCGCCGGGGGCAGATTGTCGATGACGAACCAGCCGAGGTCCTCCAACACGTTGGCCGCCTGGCTGCGCCCGGCGCCCGAGAGCCCCGCTATCACCACAAACTCGCTCATCGCGCTTCAGCCTACGGGCCGGACGGTCAGCCGGGTTGTTTCTCGGCGGCGAGGAAGAGGAGGCGGGGAATGGTGGCTGCGTCGGCGTACTCCTGGGCGCGGGCGAGGAATCCCGGCGGCGGGGTGGGCTCGACCATGCGGCGGATCACCAGGCCGGCAGCGGCCATGGCGTTGACGTAACGGGACAGCGGCCGGTGGATGAAGGGGATGAACACATCCTTCTCGACCTCCTCGATGGTGTGATCCTCGACCAGGTAGGGCCCGATGCGCCAGTACTGCTCGGGCGGGTCGAGCGTCTGGTCATCGATCCACCCGCTGTTGGGCGCCTGCAGCAGTGGGTGGTTGAGAAAGAAGAGGAACCGCCCGCCGGGTCTCAGCACCCGGCCCACCTCGGCCAGCGCGGTGTCGACCTCCTCGATGTGCTCGAAGACCAGGCAAGCCACGACCGCATCGAAACGCTCATCGGCGAAGGGCAATGCCGCGGCGCCCGAACGGACATAGAGCGGACCACCGGCCCGCTCGAGCGCGACTGCGACCTGGGCCCAGGTGGGGTCGACCCCCACCACCCGAGTCGCCCCCAGACGTGAGGCAAGTCGGGCCACCTGTCCCTCGCCGGAGCCGACATCGAGGACATCGACGACCCCGTCGAGGTGCTCGGCCGCCAGCGGCAGGATCTGCTCCTCGTACTCAGGGTCGGCCCCATCCGTGAAGCCGTCCTGCCACCACTTCGCATGGGACTCCCACAGGTCATCGGGCCGGTCGGAAGGGTCGGGACGGTCGCTCATCCCCCAAGCGAACCATGGGCCCCGAAAGCACGCTCAATCGGCCTGCCCGAGTGGCCGACAGAGGAATCGGTGAAGCCTGTGCCCACGCCGTGCATCGAGGGCGAAACGGTCAAACCGAGGGGTGTCCGAGGCATCAACCCGTTTCCGCTCACCCGATGATGCCGGCGATGAGGTTCATCATGACTGCGAGGATCACCGCGCCGAAGAGGTGCGAAAGGACAACCCACGCTCTTTACGAGCACCCCAGGGGGTGTCGTCACGATTCAGTGAACGGAACCCTCGCCGGCTTCAGTCTTCTCCGCCGCCTTCGTCCGCTCGTCCACCCGTTCGTCGACCAGTCGATCGAGCTCCTGTCGCGACAAGGTGACCGTCTCGCTCGCCGGAAGGGCCACGGGCGTCGGGACCGACTGAGGCTCGGGCTCACCCTTCACACTTTTCTCGAACTCGTTCTTCGCCTGACCGAGCGAGCGCGCCAACTGCGGCAGCTTCGCCCCGCCAAAGAGAACAAGAACGACCAGGAGAACGATCAAGAGTTCCGGTGCGCCGAGGTCCACGGGTCCGATGGTACTCACTCGGATGGCCTTCGCCTCGTCAGGGCTATCGCCGGCGTTCTCTCGACTGCGCCTGCGCTCACCTTCGGCGTCACCGACACCCCGGCCCACAGACCCGATGCGATCGCCTGCCCAAGTGATCGCAGATGCCCTTCAGGTGGTCCCGCCGGACCGCCCATCTTCACGATGGACCTTCTGCCAGACGGCGTCGGCGACGGGGTCGGGCAACCAGGTCAGCGCTCGAAGCTGATCCCGTGAGGCCGCCTTGACGCCGGTGATGCCGCCGAGCTCCTTGCGGAGGCGCTTCCGGCGGGCGGGGCCGAGTCCGGGAATGCCATCCAGCACGCTCGTGGTCATGCGCTTGTTGCGGAGTTGGCGGTGATAGGCGACGGCGAAGCGGTGCGCTTCATCCCGGGCACGCTGCAACAGGTAGAGCGCCTCGGAGTCACGAGGGATCACGACGGGGTCGGTCCGGCGGGGCAGGTAGACCT
>JACOTK010000105.1 GCA_016178435.1 Actinomycetota bacterium | reverse complement strand
CGGCATCACCAGCGCCCTTCTTCACGAAGAGGTCGTGACCCGTTCGCTCACCACGCGCGAGGAGCCGCCGGGTTCCATGGTGACGCCGTACAGCGTGTCGGCGACCTCCATGGTGCGCTTCTGGTGGCTGACGATGAGGAGCTGCGCGTCCTGGCGGAACTCGCCGAGCAGGTCGAGGAAGCGGTGCAGGTTGACGTCGTCGAGGGCCGCCTCGACCTCGTCCATGAGATAGAAGGGCGACGGGCGGCTGCGGAACACCGCAAAGAGGAACGCCATGGCCGTGAGCGAGCGCTCGCCACCCGACAACAACGAGAGCTTGCGCACGTTCTTGCCCGACGGCCTGGCCTCGACCTCGATGCCGGTCTCCAACAGGTTGGAGGGGTCGGTGAGCTTCAGCGAGCCCTGGCCACCGGGAAAGAGCGTCTCGAACAACTTGGTGAAGTTCTCGCTCACATCGACAAACGCAGCGGCAAAGACCGACTCGATCTCGACATCGATAACCTTGATGACCTTTGCCAACTCACGCCGGCTCGCCTTCACATCCTCGAGCTGGGCTTCGAGGAAGTCGTGGCGCTCCTGCAACGCCGCGTGCTCCTCGAGCGCGAGCGGGTTGATCGGCCCCATGAGGCGCAGCTCACGTTCGAGCTCACGCAGGCGAGCAGGAGCGCCGACCCCCTCGGGTAGGGGTGGACATGGCGTCGCCATGGCAACCTCCGGCTCCCGATCGAGATCACGGCGGAGCGTCTCGACCGCCGCCTCGACACGCAGCTCGATCTCCTGCACCTCGAGCTCGGCCCGACGGGCTTGTTCACGCACCGCCTCGAGACGGCGCTCCGCTTCGCTCCGCTCCCTGCGGAGTCGATCGAGCCGATCGGTCGTTTCCCGTACGGCCTCCGACTGCAGCCGACGACGTTCGTGCAAACCACCGAGCATCTCCTCGACCCATCGCGCACGCTCGGCCAGGAAGGCCGACAATCGATCGGTCGCCAGCAGACGCCGATCGAGCTCGACCCGTCGCCCCTCGGCTTCGTCGCGCTCGGCGACATTGCGGGAAAGTCGCTCGTTGACCTCGGCCAGGCGCGCCTGCAGATACGAACGCCGCGCCTCGAACCCGGTTGCCCGCACCTCGAGATCGGTGCGCAGTGCCCCGACCGCCGCGACCCGCTCATCGATGCGGGTACGGGCCTCGTGCATCGCTCGACGCTGATCGGCAACACGTGCCTCCTCAGCCTCGAGCAGCGGAAGCTCCGCCGCCAAGCCCGCCACGCGCGCCTGTTCGCCCTGCGTCCGCTGCACGAGTTCCCCATGATGCCGACGCAGTTCCTCGATCTCGTTCGTGAGATCACGCAACTCACGGCTGATCCGTTCGTTCGTCGTGATTGCCGCGGCGTGACGACGTTCGTTGTCGTCACGTTGTGCCACAACCCGGGCCTCGATCTCACGCGCGAGTCGAAGCTCCTCACGGGCCCTGCCGAGCGCAGCATCGGCGGCATCGGCCACAACGGCGGCCGTGGCTGCTCGCTGTGCGGCCTCGTCCAATGCAGCCCCGGTCGCACCGGCGCCGGTCAAACCGACCCGCCAACCGTAGGGCCCGAAGCAGTCACCCGATCGGGTGACCACGACAAGGGCCGGATGGGTCACGGCGACATCGAGCGCCTCGGCCCACCCGCCCGAGACCATGACCGCCTGGCTCAACAAGGCATCGAGCATTCCCCCGAGACGGGGTTCCCGAGCCCGGACATGCGGCCGGACGGCCTGCGCGATACCCGACAACGCCAAGGGCAGCGGCGCCCTCGCCTCGCCGGTCTCCACGCCGGCGCCCATGGCCAGAATCGCGCCGCTCGTGCCTTCGAGCACCTGCAGTGCCCGTCGGGCGCCTTCGATGCCTCCGTCCACAACGACGGCTGCCATCCCGGGACCCACCGCTGCCTCGAAGGCCAACTCCCAACCCTCATCGACCTCGACGAGATCGAGCAGGGTGCCCAGCACGCCATCGACCCCCGACAGACTCTCCGCTCCGGCTCGCGCCCGTGCCTCGTCGAGCGCGAGACCCAGTGCCTCCGCACGCGCCGACCAGGCATGCCGATCGGCATCGGCCTCACGCAAGGCGACCTCGGCCCGTTCGACATCGGCCTCGGCAGCCAAGCGCCTCTGCGTCGCTGCTTCGCCTGCCGAACGGTTCGAGGCAAAGGCCCCTTCGGTCGCTGCCACCTCGTCGGTCACCCGGCGGGACTGTGCATCGAGGTCTCCGGCCTTTCGGGTCAAGGCCTCCAATCGGCCGGACAGTCGGGCCGTCTCGGACTCGCCACGCTCCACGCCTTGGCGCAGTGCGGCCAACTGGGCTCGGATCTCACCGGCTCGACTCGTCGGAACGGGAACCTCCCTCCCCCATGTCTCGTCGAAGCCGGCTCGCTGCGCCGCCAGCTCCGCCTCCGCCTCCATCACCTTCCCCGCCTCAGGGAGGAGCGCCTCTGCCTCGGTCTCGACGGACGCGAGCTCATCGGTGAGGCGGGCCGACTCGGCCTCGAGCGAGGCGATGACCGCCTGGTCGATCATCGAGGCCCGATCCCGCTCGATGCCTCGACGACGTTCCGCCAACAAGGTGACCATCCCGCGGGCCCGCTCACCGAGGCGCTCGACTCGCACCAGGATGTCACTCAGGTCCTGTGCGCCCATGGCCGACAGCTCGGACTCGGTCCCCAGCACCGAGATGTCGAGTTGGGCCAACCCGGCCTTGATGCCCGCCTCGTCCGTTGTCAGACGGTTGCGGGTCTCCATCCCGGTCTGGAGCCGAGTGGTGAGTCCGCTCAGCTCACGACCCGCGAGGTGCAGACGAACGGCCTGCAACTCATCGAGCAGTGACCCGTGACGACGCACCGCCTCGGCCTGGCGCTCGAGTGGGCGAATCTGGCGACGCACCTCGCGCACGAGGTCGGCGAGGCGCAAGAGGTTCGCCTCGGTGGACTCCAACCGGCGCTCAGCCTTCTCCTTGCGCCTGCGATACTTCAGGACACCTGCCGCCTCCTCGATGACCAGCCGGCGATCCTCGGGCCGAGCGTTGAGGATGGTGTCGAGCTGACCCTGGCTGACGATCACGTGCTGTTGACGACCGACTCCTGAATCGGAAAGCAGCTCCTGCACGTCGAGGAGTCGACAGGAGGCGCCGTTGATCGCGTACTCACTGTCGCCGTTGCGGAACAGGGTACGACGAATGGTGATCTCCGCCAGATCAAGGCCCAGGGCGCCCGAGGAGTTGTCGATCGTCAGGCTCACCTCCGCGCGACCGAGCGCGGCACGTCTGGCCGTACCGGCGAAGATGACATCGTCCATCTTCGAGGAACGCACCGTCCGCGGGCCCTGTGCCCCGAGTACCCAGGCGACCGCGTCCACGATGTTGGACTTCCCGCTGCCGTTGGGGCCGACCACGACCGTGATGCCCGGTTCGAGCTCGAGCGTGGTGGTCTCGGCAAAGGACTTGAAGCCCTTGATGGTCAGGGTCTTGAGATACACGCCACCTCAAAAGGGTCGTTCGGTCTGATCACACCTGACAGGACGGACAGAAATAGGTCGAGCGACTGCTCCACTTCTCGCGCACCACCACGCCACGACAACGACGACAGGCGTCACCCTCGTGGGCATACACCTTGTGCTCCGACTGGTAGTTGCCCGTACGGCCGTAGAGATCACGATACTGCTCGTCGGCGAGCGACGAGCCACGAAGCTTGACGGCATCGTGCATGATCTCGACGATCGCCCGGTAGAGGCGACGCACCTCCTGGGTGGTCAGCGTCTCGGTGTTGCGGTCGAAACGAAGTCCGGCGGCCCACAAGATCTCGTCGCTGTAGAGGTTGCCGATGCCGGCGATGAACTTCTGGTCCATGAGCAGGGTCTTCAACTTGGTCTTCTTCGCGATGATTCGTGCGCCGAAGAGGTCCCAGCTCATGACATCCTCAACTGGATCGAACCCCATCTCGAGCAGCTCGGGCGCCTCGGTTGCGATGGCGTCGTTCGCGACGACGAACACCTCCCCGAAGGTGCGGGGATCGATGAACCGGATCTGCCCCCCTTGGGTGAAGGTGATGACCACGTGGGTGTGCGGCGCCATCGGGTCCTTGGCCTGCACTTTGAGCAGTTGGCCGCTCATGCCCAGATGGATGACCAAGGTCTCGTTGTCACCCACGGCAAGCAGGAGATACTTGCCCTTACGCGAGACCGAGGAGATCTTCTCGCCTTCGAGCCGTTCGATCAGTTCCTTGGCGGATGCGTGGCGACGAATCGGCCGCTCCCCGAACACCTCGACGGACTTGATGCGACGACCCACAACCTCCTTGTCGAGATCGCGGCGTATGGTTTCAACCTCGGGTAGTTCGGGCATCAGCTCTCCTGGCCTGCAGCGGACGAAAGTGGGGAATCGCGGAGACCGATCTCGGCGCGAAGCGTGTCGCCTGCATCACGTGCTGCGGCCTGCTCGGCCTGCTTCTTCGAGCGCCCCTCGCCTCGGCCCAGGATGCGCTCATCGAGACGGACGACCGCTCGAAAGTGCTTGGCGTGATCGGGACCCTCATCGACAACGTCGTAGGTCGGCATCACCTCGAGATGACGGGCGGCCAACTCCTGCAGGCGGGTCTTGTGGTCCTGGCCACCGGGTCCGGTCGAGGCCTCGGCGATGCGGTCACCCAACAGCCGAAGGATGAGCTCCGACGCCGCGGGCCACCCGCCGTCGAGGTACACCGCTGCAATCACCGCCTCGATGGCATCGGCCAGGATCGACGGCTTCTCCCGACCTCCCGAGGCATCCTCGCCCTTCCCGAGCAACAGCGCCGAACCGAGATCGAGCTCGCCTGCCACCTCCGCGAGGGTCGCCGCCGAGACGATCGAGGCTCGGACCTTCGCCATCTCCCCCTCGAGGAGGTCGGGGTAGGTTCGGTAGAGGTGATCGGTCACCACGAGCCCGAGCACGGCATCGCCCAGAAACTCGAGCCGCTCGTTCGAGATATTGCCGGGGGCCTCCGCACACCATGAACGGTGCGCCATCGAAGCAAGAAGCAGGCCCGGATCGTTGAATGTGCGACCAAGTCGCCCGGCCAGGGCCTTCAGTTCAGGACTCGAGATCGGGTCGGAAGTCAGTGTCCGTGTCCAACCACTAGATGAGCTTGGCGCAAACGTAGTCGACGGTGTCACGAATCGTCTTCAGATCGGCCAGATCCTCGTCCTCGATCCGAAAGCCGACCGTGCGCTCGCCGAGCTCCTCCTCGAGCGCCTCGACCAACTCGATGAGCGCGAGGGAGTCAGCCTCGAGATCATCCGCATACGACTGACCCTCGGTGATCGTCTCGACGTCGATCTCCAGAATGTCCGCGAGACGATCGCGGATCAGTTCAAGGACCTCGGAGCGGTCCATCTTTCCTCGTTCCACATGGGTCTCAGCAGGCACCAACAGCTCCCGACGACAAGATTCGGACTAAGCGGGGGAAGTATACGGCATCCCACCCTTGCCCGCTTGTGAATGCTCCGGGAGGCAGCGACCGGCACAGACGGCTCAGCAGCCCTGGAACTGACCTGGCCGGCGTTCGAGAACCGACATGATGCCCTCGCCTGCGTCCTTGGTGGCCCCGAGGCGCATCTGCTCCGCCGCCTCGAGACGGGTGACCTGACGGAGGCGATCGGCAAGACCGGTTCGCAAGGTCCGGTTCATGGCACGCAGGGCAAGCGGCGCCCCCTCGGCGATCTCCGCGGCGAGCGCCATGGTCGTCTCACGCAACTGGTCGGCGGGAACGCAGAGATCGGCCATGCCCATCTCGACGGCTTCCTCGCCACGAAAGCGGCGTCCCGTGAAAAGCACCATCGCGGCCTTCGACGGTCCGAGTTGTTCGGGCAGTGTCACCGAGAGGCCGAAACCCTGATGGATGCCGAGCTTGGCAAAGTTGGCCGAGAAGCGGGCCTCGGGACAGGTAACCCGAATGTTGGCGGTCATGGCCAGGCCCAGACCGCCGCCGATCGCCGGCCCCTGCACCGCCGCGATCCAGGGAAGATCGACCGAGCACAAGCGGGCGGCGCCTTCGTAGAGCTGGTCGGTCAGTGACCGACCCCCTTGACCCTGCAGGATGTTCTCCTCGCCGTCCGCTTCACCGGATCCACCGAAGTTGGCTCCCGCACAGAACGAGCGGCCCTGCGCCGCGACCACCGCGACGCTGATGGCGACGTCGCCTGCCACCTCCTCGAGCGCTGAGGCCACCCCGTTGACCAAGGCGGGCGAGAGGTAGTTGTGCGGAGGCGACTGCATCTCGATGAGCGCCACGCGCCCATGACGTTCCACGACTACGGACATGACGGGTTCCTCCTCAGGAAGGTCGTTCTTCAGGACGGGTCGGCTCAGCTCAGGTCGATGTAGATGTTCTTGGGTTGGGTGTAGAGACCGAGTGCCCACTGACCGCCCTCGCGTCCGGAGCCACTCTGCTTGAAACCACCGAAGGGCGCCGTGTGGGGAACGGTGCCGTAGCTGTTGACCCACACGTTCCCGGCACGAATGCGGCGAGCCACACGATGTGCCTTGCTCACATCACGGGTCCAGACGCCGGCAGCGAGTCCGTAGGGGGTGTCATTGGCCCGACGCACGAGGTCGTCCTCATCGGTGAAGGGCAGGACCGCAACGACGGGGCCGAAAATCTCTTCGCGCACCAACTCGGAATCCTCATCGGCATGCACGACCACCGCGGGGTTGATGTACCAACCCGACTGAAGATCGTCGGCAGCCGGACGATCGCCGCCGCAGACGAGCTCGGCGCCCCCGGAGGTCGCCCGCTCCAGGATGCCCTCGACGCGATCGCGATGCACGCTGGTGATGAGCGGTCCCAGCACGGTTCCGGCCTTTGCCGGATCGCCCACAGGAAGCATCTTGGCCATGGCCGAGACGCTGTTGACCACATCGTCGAGCACGCTCTCCTCGACGAAGAGGCGGCTCCCGGCGACACAGGCCTGGCCGGTCAGCGCGAAGGCGCCGAGCGCTGCGCCCATGCCCACCCGCGAGAGATCGGCATCGGCGAACACGACGTTGGGCGACTTGCCACCGAGCTCGAGGGCCACGGTCACCAGGTTCTCCGCAGCGAGCTTGGACACCTCGCGACCGGCCGATCGAGAGCCCGTGAAGCTCACCCGATCGACATCGCGATGACTCACGAGCGCCTGGCCCTGCTCGACGCCGCCGAGCACCACGTTCACCGTTCCGGGCGGCAGCCCGGCCTCGGCGCACAACTCGGCAAAACGCAACGCGGGAAGGGATGCGAGGGGCGAGGGTTTCACGATCACGGTGTTGCCGGTGGCAAGCGCGGGGCCAACCTTGGAGCCGAGAAACAGTGACGGTGTGTTGTAGGCCGTCAGGATGGCGACCACGCCGTAGGGTTCGGGCACCACGTAGTCGAGCGCCCCGTTGGAGGTCAGCGGCACGACCTCGCCGCCGAACTTGTCGATCCAGCCGGCGTAGTAGGACAGGTTCTTCGCCAGCGAGGCAACGGAGAAACGCTTCGCGATGTCGAGTGGAACGCCGTTCTCGGCGCTCTCCAGCTCGCCCAACGCCGCGGCGTCCCGCTGCACCAGTGCCGAAAGCTTCTCCAGGACCTTCTGTCGCCTGCCGGGTGAGGTTGCTCCCCACTCCCCCTCGAAGGCCGCACGAGCGGCGGCAACCGCCTGGTTGACGCCCTCGATCGAGGTTGCCGGCAGTTTGCACAACGTCTCGGCGGTGGCCGGGTTCTCGCAGACGAACGAATCCCCTCCCTCTTCCCAGATGCCGTTGATGTAAGCCGCCAGTGGCGGCAAGGTGATGCTCACGGGACCCCCCCGATCAGTCGAACGTCCTTGACACTTTCGAAGGACGCGGACGATACTGCCTGGCATCGGTCCTCTGGGCAAGCGCGTTGGGCATTCGGGGGAATGTCCTGCGTTCGGGGGAACGCCAACAGGGGGATTGCGCAATGACCAGAGCGTCCATGTTCTACCTGCCCACGATCGGGAGCCGGACCGAGATCGAGCAGGGTTTCGCCGGCCTGCGCCCCGACCTCTACCAACGCATGTTGCGTGAGCTGACCGAGCAGGCACAGCTCGGCGATGAGCTGGGCTATCACTCCATCAACTTCACCGAGCACCACTTCCACATCGAGGGCTTCGAGATCTCGAACAACCCGGTGATGCTCGACCTCTACATCGCCATGCAGACCGAGCGCATCCGTGTCGGCCAACTGGGCATCGTGTTGCCGGCCGAGAACCCGATCAGGGTGGCGGAGAACATCGCCATGCTCGACCACATGTCGGGCGGGCGGGCCAATGCCGGCTTCGCCCGCGGGTACCAACGGCGTTGGGTCGACACCATGGCCCAACAGGCCCATGGCGTGCGAGGGGTCCAACCCCAGGAGCACGGCGCCGTCGACGAGGCCAACCGGGCGGCGTTCGAGGAGTGCTTCCATGTGATCAAGCGCGCCTGGACCGAGGACATGATCAGCGCACAGGGCGACTTCTGGCGCATCCCCGTCGCCGGCACGCCATGGAACGTGGAATCGACCACGCTGTACGGGGGCGGCATCGAGAACGGTGAGGTGGCACAGTTGGGTCCCGTTCCCAAACCGCTGCAGAAACCGCATCCGCCGATCTTCCAGCCGTTCGCATCATCGGAGCGATCCATTCGCTGGTGCGCCGAGGAGGGCATCACCGCCATCCTGCCGCCCTTGCATCCCGTGCTGGAGCAGCAGTTCACCGACATCTACGCAGAGGTCTCGGGTCGTCAACCGGGCGAGGGCATCGCCCTGTTGCGAGATGTCGTGGTCGCACCCACCGACGAGGAGGCCATGGCGCTGTGGATGGAAGGCCCGCTGTTCGGGTTCACGTCGTGGTTCAGCCCGTTCGGCTTCGACAAGGGACTTCCCCACCCCGAGACGGGCGCCATGCCCGACCTGCTCAACGACGGGCTGGCCCTTGTCGGCTCGCCCTCAACGGTGGCGCGTCAACTCGAAGGCCTCTTCAATCGACTTCCGTCGCGCTGGATCTTCGCCTGGGAATGGAACGGGCTCATCCCCCACGACAAGCTCATGCGCTCGATCGAGCTCTTCGCCACCGAGGTGGTCCCCAAGGTCACCGGAGGTCTCGAGGTTCCGGCGCCACTCCCCTAGGACCCGCTGTCCGGCGGGCAGGTCGCCCGCCGGACTCATGCATGCATTCCGACAAGCCATTCACCAACGACAGATCATCCACCACCGACAAGTGAGGTCAGCACATGAGTGAGACGGGACGAGCAGCCCTGTTCTTCGGGCCGGGCAAGGACATGACCATCACCGAGTTTCCGGTGCCCGATCCGGAGCCCGGCGCCATGGTGGTACGGGTCACCAGGGCCAACATCTGCGGCTCGGATCTCCACATCTGGCGCGGTGACGGCTGGCTCGGGGCGATGGCCCGGGAGGACGGTCGCATCATCGGCCACGAGATGACCGGCGTCATCCACTCCATGGGTGACGGCGTGGTCACCGACTGGGCGGGACAGCCCCTCGCCGAGGGTGACAGGGTCGTCTACCAGTACTTCGCCCCGTGCGGGAAGTGCCGGTCGTGTCTGCGAGGCATGACCGAGGCATGCTCCACGTCGTTCAAGGTGCTGCAGGGAAAGCCGAGCGTGTTCCCCCACTTCCGCGGCGCCTACGCCGACTACTTCTATGTCACGCCCCAGATGGCCGTGTTCAAGGTGCCCGACCAGGTCACCGACACGATGGTCGCCGGTGTGAACTGCGCGTTGGCCCAGGTGGTGATGGGCCTCGACCGCGTCAACGTCACGATGGGCGACACGGTCGTGATCCAGGGCGCAGGGGGCCTGGGTCTGTACGCAACGGCCGTCGCCAAGGAACGCGGCGCCGAGAAGGTGATCGTGATCGACGCGCTTGCCGATCGTCTGGAGCTGGCAAGGTTGATGGGCGCCGACGAGATCATCGACATGAGCGAGGTAACCAGCATGAACGACCGGCTCACACGGGTGAAGGAGCTCACCGGCGGGTGGGGCGCCGATGTGGTCTGCGAGTTGGTGGGTCGCGCCGCGGCGATCTCGGAAGGATTGCCCATGCTCGGCCTGGGCGGACGCTACCTGGAGATCGGAACCTTCTACCCCGGATCCAGCCTGGAGCTCGACCCCGGCCTGTTGGTGATGAAGAACATTCGCATCGAGGCGGTGGCCGCCTACGACGCCAACAGCCTGCAGCAGGCGGTCTGCTTCCTCGACCGTCACGTGCACGACCTTCCCCTTGACCAGGTGGTGGTGGACTATCCGCTGGAGGCCATCAATGACGCCTTTGCCGACCAGGACGCCGGCAAGGTCACCCGCGCGTCACTGGTCATGACCTAGGAGATGAAGATGGGCAAGGAATGGCAGTACGCAGATGTGTGGGACACGATCGCCGAGGTTCGCGGCGATGCAACGGCGTTGATTCACGGCGACACCCATCGATCGTGGCGCGACTTCTCCGACCGGGCGGATGCGCTCGCCCGCTCGCTCGTCGAGGGCGGCGCGCAAAGGGGCGCCCGCGTGGCTCAGTATCTCTACAACTCGCCGGAGTACCTCGAGGTCAGCTACGCCACCTACAAGGCCGGATTGACCCCGGTGAACACGAACTACCGCTACCGCGCCGAGGAGCTCGCCTATCTGTGGGCGAATGCGGACGCCGTTGCCGTCGTGTTCCACGGGAGCTTCGCGGAGACCATCGAGACGCTTCGGGATCAGGTTCCCTCGGTGCAACGTTGGTTGTGGGTCGACGACGACTCCCTGCCGTGTCCCCCTTGGGCCGAGCCCTACGAGGCCATCGTCGGCGCCGGAAGCGATGGTTTCTACCTCCCCCCGTGGGGCCGCAGCGGCGACGACATCGTCATGATCTACACGGGCGGCACGACGGGCATGCCCAAGGGCGTCATGTGGCGACATCACGACATGTTCCAGGCTTTCAACGCCATCGGTGACCCCGACTACGCCGATCTCGACTACGTGCGTCAACGTCTGGGGGGCCGGGCATCGGGTCCGATCGGCCTACCGGCCTCGCCCTTGATGCACGCAACGGGCTACATGTTCGCCAAGAGCATGCTGACCCAGGGTGGAACAGTGGTCACGTTGACCAACCGGACCTTCGACGCCGCCGGCCTCCTGGACGTCGTCGCCCATGACAAGGTCGAGGCGATGGCGATGGTCGGCGACACCTTCGGTCAACCCATCCTCGAAGCCCTCGATGCCGAGCCCGGTCGGTGGGATCTCAGCGCCCTGACCATGCTCGTGTCGGCCGGCGTGATGTGGAGCGCCCAGACCAAGGCCGGAATGGCCGCCCACCTGCCCACCACCCTCATGGTCGATCTGCTCGGCTCCACCGAAGCCCACAACCTCGGAAGCGCGATCGCGACCCCGGACGGCGTGACGGCGAAGTTCAACCTCGGACCCCACGCCATGGTCGTCACCGAGGACAAGAAGCGAGCGCAGCCCGGCGAGTCGGGCCTGTTGGCCGTGGGCGGTCCCATGCCGCTCGGGTACTTCAAGGACGACGACAAGACAGCCAAGACCTTTTGGATCGTCGATGGGCAGCGGGTCTCGGTGCCGGGCGACTGGGCCCGTCTCGAGATGGACGGATCGATCACCTTGTTGGGACGCGGTTCGCTGTGCATCAACACCGGCGGCGAGAAGGTCTTTCCCGAGGAGGTGGAAGAAGCGATCGAGACGCATCCGGCCGTGCGTGACAGCACGGTGATCGGTATCCCCGACTCGCGCTTCGGCGAGTCCATCGCCGCCGAGGTCGAGCTGAACGAGGGTGAGAGCGTCACCGCCGAGGAGCTCATCAAGCACGTGAAGACCCAGCTCGCCGGCTACAAGGCGCCTCGGCACCTGTCGATCGTCGAGTCGGTCGGACGCCTGCCCAACGGCAAGGCCGACTATGCAGGCGTGCGCAAACGCATGATCGCATCGCTCGACTCCGCCACCACGAACTGAAGGAGACATCCATGCCCGCAACCGTCATCTCCGCCGACAGCCACATCACCGAACCTCCCGACACCTACCTTCCCCGCATCGACCCCAAGTACCGGGATCAGGCGCCGCATCTCGTGGAATACGAAACCGGTGACGTCTTCGTCGTGCCCGGGATGAAGGTGCCCGTCCCCATGGGCCTCGTCGCCGCGGCAGGACAAAAGCCCGAGGAGTTGCGCACCTTCGGGACGCACTTCGCCGATCTGCACCGAGGCGGATGGGACCCGGTTGCCCGCCTGGCCGATCAGGATCGTGACGGCGTCGTCGCCGAGGTCATCTACCCCACGGTCGGCATGGCCATCTGCAACCACCGCGACATCGACTACAAGCGCGCCTGCATGCAGGCCTACAACCGCTGGATCGCGGAGTACTGCTCGAGCTCACCGGAACGCCTGGTCGGGTGTGGGCAAACGGCCGTGCGGACGCCTCAGGAGGGCATCGCCGATCTTCACGAGATCAAGGCGCTCGGGCTGCGCGGAGTCATGTTGCCGGGACGTCCGGGCTTCGAGGACTACGACCATCACGACTACGACCCGTTCTGGGAAGCCGCCATCGAGCTCGGGCTGCCGTTGTCGTTCCACGTGCTCACGACCCGCGACATGGCCCCGGTGCGGGGTCCGGCGATCAACAGCTTCGTGAACATCATCCGGGCCAACCAGGACGCCATCGGCACCTTGATCTTCTCGGGCGTGTTCGAGCGCAACCCCGACCTCAAGGTGGTCTGCGTGGAGGCCGACGCCGGCTGGGTACCCCATTACATGTACCGAATGGACCACGCGTTCAACCGTCATCGCCACTGGCTCGCAGCGACAACCCCGTTGACGCGCATGCCCAGCGACTACTTCCGCGAGAACATCTACGTCACCTTCCAGGACGACTGGGTGGCCTTCCAGGTCGCCAACCTGTTGAACGACGAGCGTCTCATGTGGGCCAACGACTTCCCGCACTCCGACTCCACCTGGCCCTGGTCGCAGGAGATGCTTGCCGAGCACACCAAGGAGCTCACCCCGCGCCAAAAGGACCGCATTCTGCACGACAACTGCGCCGATCTCTACGGCATCAACCTCTAAAGGCGACCTGTGACCGATCTGACGACCGAAGATGCATTGCGGGCCGAGGTCCGCGCGTGGCTCGATGAGAACTGGGACCCCGACCTGCCGCTGTTGCAGTGGCGGACCCTGCTCGCCGAATCGGGCTTTGCCTTTCCCACCTGGCCCGTCGGACTGTGCGGACGGGGGCTGAGCCCCGAGATGGGCGCCGTCGTGTCCGAGGTGCTCAATGAGGTCGGGGTCGTCGGTCCGGCCATTGGGGTGGGCATGTCACTTGCGGCGCCCACCATCCTGGAGCACGGTTCCGAGGAGCTCAAGCGGCGGCTGTTGCCACCCATGGTCATCGGGGAGCACACGTGGTGCCAGCTGTTCAGCGAGCCCGGCAATGGCTCCGACCTCGCGGGCCTCACCACGCACGCCGTGCGCGACGGCGACGAGTGGATCGTCAATGGTCAGAAGGTGTGGACCACCGGCGCCCACCATGCCACTTACGGCATGCTGCTGGCCCGTACGGATTGGGACGTTCCCAAGCACCAGGGCATCACGTTCTTCGCGTTCCCGATGAACCAGCCCGGCATCGAGGTCCGTCCACTGCGCCAGATGAACGAACGTTCCTCGTTCAACGAGGTGTTCATCACCGACGCCCACGTCCCCCATGCAAACATCGTCGGTGAGCTG
Source organism: Actinomycetota bacterium (assembly GCA_016178435.1). Taxonomy (GTDB): domain Bacteria; phylum Actinomycetota; class Acidimicrobiia; order Acidimicrobiales; family CADCSY01; genus JACOTK01. The sequence continues at coordinate 2,926 of JACOTK010000105.1, read as the reverse complement.
AACGGAGGCTGGAAGGTGGCACTGACCACCCTCGCCCACGAACGGGGGTTGGCCGCCGCCCTGATGGGCGCCATTCCCAAGATCACCGCAGGCAAGACCGCCATGGAGGCACTCGAAGAGGCGATGTCCTACCTCAAGACCTACGAGTGGTATCCGCAGCGTGCAGGGCGTGCCGACATGGCGCCCGGGCAGGCCAAGGCGCGTGGGGTCAACACCGATCCGATCATGCGCCAACACCTCGCGAAGCTGCACACCTTGGAGCAGACCTCGAAGTGGAACGCGCAACGTGCACGCGACGGGCGACGACTGGGCCGCCCACCGGGACCGGAGGGCTCGCTCTCGAAGCTGGCCGCCAGTGAGATCGCCCGAACCGCCTCGGATGTGCACGCCAAGATCGCCGGAGCGCACGCCATGTTGTCGGGCCCGAGCTCCCCGGCCAACGGCATCATCGCCGAGGTGCTGGTCTCGACCCCGGCGGCCTCCATCGCCGGTGGCACCGACAACATCCAGAAGAACATCGTCGCCGAACGGGTCCTGGGGCTGCCCAAGGAGCCAAGTGACGACGCCACCCTGGCCTTCCGAGAGGTGCGCACGAACGCCGGTCGCCGTTGATCACCGCGCCGAGAGCTCGCTGAACGCGAACGCAACTCCCTGAGCATCGAAGAAAGCGGTCTGCTGGACCGCTTTCTTCGTCACGCCACCTGGCAAATGATCGGTGTCGGCGTTGCCCATGTGCGCTTCAGCTGTGGGATACGGTCAAGATCATGAGCATTGAGCCCAGCTTGTCTCTTGCATCGTCGATGCACGCGGGGCCGGGAACCTTCGCGCTGCTCCTGGGCTCGGGTGTCAGCGCCTCTGCGAAGGTCCCCACTGGATGGCAAGTCGTCGAAAGCTTGATCTGTCGATTTGCATCTCTTCACGGTGTCGACGCCGGCGACGACCACATCGCCTGGTATCGCTGTCGCACCGGAGACGACCCCGACTACCCACAGCTCTTGACGGATATCGCCCCGTCCCGAACGGCACGACGGACCCTTCTCAGCGGTTCCTTCACGCCCACCGAACCAGAACAGAAAGAAGGTCTCAAGATCCCGACCAAGGCCCACCGGGCAATCGCCGAGCTCGTCGCAAAGGGCTACGTCAAGGTCATCGTGACCACGAATTTCGACCGCCTCATCGAGACGGCACTCTCGCAGGTTGGCGTCGACCCCCAGGTCATCTCGAGCCCAGCACAGATTGCAGGTGCGACGCCCCCGGCTCATGCTCGATGCACGATCATCAAGGTGCACGGCGACTACCTGTCATCAGAGCTGAAGAACACCGTTGAGGAGCTCGCCCGGTACGACCCTGCCATGGACAAGCTTCTTGACCAGGTCTTCGATCAGTACGGGCTCGTCATCGTGGGATGGTCGGGGGTTTGGGACCCGGCGCTTCGCTCGGCCATCCTTCGCACGCCCAACCGCCGCTACAGCACCTATTGGGCACGTCATGGCGCTCTCACTGAAGAGGCAAAGGGTCTCATCGCTGCGCGGGGCGCGATCGAGATCCTCATTGACGATGCGGACACGTTCTTCGACGCTCTGAAGGAAAAGGTTTTGACATTGGCCGACGCCGTGGATCAGCGGCCGGCCGGCACCGCGCTTGCCGTGGAGCAACTCAAGCGCTACCTGCCCGACCCCATTCACCGCATCCGGCTGCACGATCTCGTCATGGGCCAGGTCACCGAACTCATTGCCGAAGTCGATCGCGTGACAGGCAACGAGACCGACCGATCCCAAAATTGCGTCGAGGCGCTCCAGGGCTACGAGCAAGGCCTTCTCGCCATCGCCGAAGGTGCGGCATCATGGGAAGTTCTCAAACCCGAAAAACTCAAAGATGCCATGCCCGCCGGCGGGTCTCTGAGCCCTATCTCGGACCACCTTCACGACCTGTTTCGCCCGATCGCCGCAGGGCCTCTCCCGGATGACCATGAGTACACCGAGATCTTCGACGTTCTGGAGTACCTCCTCGGCGTCACCTGTGCCGTGTACCGGGAGGATAGGCGCGGTCCCAAAGGGGAGTTCGTCTCACGCGACAACTATCGCCTTGAGCATCAACGAACCCCGGACAGGGTGGATCGACTCGTCCCGGCCCTCCTGGATGCAGGCTGGTTCGATCATGACCGCGCTCGACTTGAGGAGGTTCGCAAAAAGTACGACGCTCCACGATCATGATGGTCACTCCGGAAATGAGTCGTCGACGACAGCCGGAACCGTCCGCGTGAACCGCCTTCCTTCTCCCGACGGGCACGGGGTACGACGATGACGGATTGGCAGACGATCGGCTCGGCCGAGGGCGATGACGGGCGGAGGCGTTGCGGCTGGTGCCTGCAGTCGCCCGATTACGTGGCGTATCACGACCAGGAATGGGGCCGCGTCGTGTTCGACGACGTGCGCATCTACGAGAAGCTGTGCCTGGAGGGGTTCCAATCGGGCCTCTCCTGGCTGACCATCCTGCGCAAACGTGAGGGGTTTCGCCGGGCCTTCTGCGGCTTCAACCCCAGGCAGGTGGCGTCGTTCAACGAGCACGACGTCGCGAGGCTGTTGGGTGATGCGTCGATCGTGCGCCATCGGGGAAAGATCGAGGCGACCATCGCCAATGCACGCGCGACACTGGAGGTGCAGGCGAAGGTGGGCTCACTTGCCGCACTGGTGTGGTCATTCGAGCCCCTACGCAAGGGCCGCCCCGTTCCTCGGGCCCTCGGCGATCTGCCGTCGATCACCCCGGAATCAACCGCGTTGTCGAAGGCGCTCCGCCGTTACGGCTTTCGCTTCATCGGGCCGACCACCGCCTACGCGGCGATGCAGTCGCTCGGCCTGGTCAACGACCACCTGCACGGCTGCCACGCTCGTACCCCCTGCGAGAACGACCGTCGGGCCGCGATTGT
>JACOTK010000104.1 GCA_016178435.1 Actinomycetota bacterium | reverse complement strand
GTGCCCGAGGTTCATCACCGTGACGTCTCGGGCGGGACCGCTCGTGCAGCGGTCTTCGGGGTGAGCGACGGGCTGGTCTCGAACATGGGCCTCATCCTGGGCGTGGCGGGTGCAGGGCCTGCTCCGAGCGTTGTCCGACTGGCAGGCTTGGCGGGTCTCATCGCCGGTGGCATCTCGATGGCGGCCGGCGAGTACAACTCGATGAAAGTGCAAAAAGAGCTCTTCGAGTACGAGCTCGAGATGGAACGTGTCGAATTGGTTCGCAACCCCCATGTCGAGCTGGTCGAGCTGTCTCAGATCTACGAGTCACGCGGATTGTCCGCCGATCAGGCCCGGGAGCTCGCGGCAGCGATGATGGAGTTCCCGGAGCTGGCGTTGGAAACTCACGCGCGTGAGGAGCTGGGCATCAACCCCAAGGAGCTGGGGTCGCCCATGGGCGCAGCGACCTATTCGCTGGTGGCGTTCTCGGTGGGCGCCGTGGCGCCCTTGATTCCGTGGTTCGTGACCAAGGGCAACGCGGCCATCGCCTCGTCGGTGATCGTGGCCTTCGCTGCCGCACTTGTCGTTGGGCTTGCCATTGCTCGTTTCACCGCCCGCCATTGGGTCCGAACGACCGTGCGCCAGGTCCTGTTCACCCTTGTTCCTGCGGGAATCACCTACCTGGTCGGTTCAGCGGTCGGTGTCCAAGGGGTCTGACGTTCCGCCGGCGAGGACCTCGCCCGTGTAGGCACGGTCGAATTGGTGCACGGTGAATCCCATCGAGCGATAAAGGCGCAGCGCCGCCTCGTTGGACAGGTCGACCCAGAGCATTCCGACGCCGAGCCCCCGACCTGCGAGCCAGTCGAGCCCGGCGACGACCAGGGAGCGTCCCAGTCCGAGGCCCTGGAAGTCGGGGTCAACCCCGATGACGTAGATCTCACCCAGAGGGGGTTCGTCGTCCGGGTGGATCTTCGTCCAACAGAATCCGGCAAGGCGGCCGTCCCGCTCGTGGAGGAGAAAGCCCTCCGGGTTGAACCAAGGTTCTCGTTTCCGTCCCTCGAGGGTCGAACGATCCCAGCCACCCTGCTCGGGGTGCCAATGAAAGGCGCGATTGTTGACCGCCAGCCACGCTTCCTCGTCGTGACCGGGACGAAATGCACGGAGCACCAGGGGCTCCGGTTCTCGAATGCCTTCGAGTGGGAGGGTGCGGCGAAGTTGGCAGAGATCACGGGTTGGCTTCAGGCCAACGGCGTCTGCGACCGCGTCGTGGACGGGCGTCGGCCGCCGCACCCACCATTGGACCGCTCCTCCACCGCGTCGGCCGACGAGATCCATCGCCGCGTGCAGCGCCTCACCCCCGATCGCCACCGCCTCGTCCGCCTGCCTGGGATCAGTGACGAGGTCGAGGACCCATGCGGGCTTGTCGTGACTCGGTCCGTCGTCCATCCGGGTGACCTGGGCATAGGCTACCGGCCGGCCGGTCTCGGGGCTCCATGAAAGGATGCCGGTGACGCCCTTGCCGCCGCCGGTCATTGCCGGCAGGCGTTGTCGGTCGATGGACTGGTGGCCGGTGGCGCTTTCGGCCGCGTCGAGCATCGAGGTGACGTGGAGGATCTCAGGCGGGGTCAATGATTCCCTGATCTCGAGGCGACGCACGATGGGAGGATAGTTTCCCTGTCTTGACGTCGGGCCCTTCGACCCTTCTCCTCGGGCGAATCGGTATCGGAGACTGACGAGATGGCCTTTGACGAGGTGACGACGCGCCCAACCGGAAACCAGCAGGGTCGTAGCACCGGAGCGACCGTGGCGGTGCAGATGACCGATGTCAGTCGCCGCTACCTGGTGGGTTCGAGCGAGGTGGCGGCGCTGGAGGGCGTGAACCTGGAGATCGACGAGGGTCAGTTTGTCGTGGTCCTGGGTCCCTCGGGCAGCGGAAAGACCACCCTCGTCAACCTCATCGGTGCGCTTGACGTCGCGACCGATGGCGAGGTGGTGGTCACCGGCAGACGCATCACGGGGGCGTCGCGCGCCGAGTTGTCCCGATTTCGACGCGACACGGTGAGCTTCATCTTCCAGAGCTTCAACCTGTTCCCCGGGCTCACCGCACGGGAGAACGTGCAGTTCGGAAGAGACGTGACCCGGAGGCGTGGAGAGGGCGGCGATGTAGCCGAGATCCTGGCGAGCGTCGGCCTCGGTGAGCGGCTCGACCATTTTCCCCACGAGTTGTCGGGCGGTGAACAACAACGGGTGGCGATCGCCCGGGCACTGGCCACGGGCAACCGGATCATGCTGGCCGACGAGCCCACGGGCGAGCTTGATTTCCACACGGGGGTGCAGATTCTCGGGTTGCTCCAGGAGCAGGCCGATGCCGGCCACACCGTGTTGGTGGTCACGCACAATCGGGAGATCTCCCGGGTCGCCGATCGGGTGATCGAGCTCAGCAGTGGGCGTATCGTGCGCGACGGGCCACCGATCGAGGGCAAGGTGCCCGTCGACGAGCTGAGCTGGTAGCCGGATGCGGCTGAGTTTCTGGTTGCGTTGGTCGGGGCGAGACCTTCGCAAGCGGTGGCCCCAGGTGGTGGCGATCGCCTTGGTCATTGCCGTGGGAACAGGCGTGTTCGCCGGTCTCGGCAGTACGACCCAGTGGCGTCGGGAGTCGAACGACGCAAGCTATGCCGCGCTTGGTATGCACGACATCAAGCTCTCGGTCAGCGAGGGGTCGACGGCGGCGGCAGGCAGGCTTCGGCGCCTCGTCGATCAGGCCGATGGGCTGGACGGCCGAGTTGACGTTCGGGCGATGGAGGAACGTCTCATCGCTCCCACCCAGGTCGACGCCTCGATCGATGATGAGGCGATCCTGGCGCCAGGTCGACTTGTCGGGGTTCCGGTGTCGGAGGGTGGGCCGAGGGTGGACGGCATCGAGGTACGTGAGGGCCGTGCGTTGGGGCCCTCCGACGATGGTCAACCCGTTGGCCTGCTCGAGGTTCATTTCGCCGACGGACGAAAGCTCGCGCCGACGGGTGCGTTGAAGATCGCGGGCGGCGCGTCTCTTGACTACGTCGGCACAGCGCTGTCGCCGGAGTACTTCTACGTGATCGATCCTCGGGGCGGCCTGCTGGGGGCGATGGATTTCGCGGTGGTCTTCGCGCCACTGGCCACGGTCCAGAGGCTTACCGGTTGGGCCGGCCGGGTCAACGATCTGGTGATCGGCCTGCGTCCCGGGGTCGATCGTGAGCGGCTCGTTGCCGCGATCGAAGACGCTGCCGCCGAAGGGGCTCCGGATCTCGGCATCACCGTCTCGGTGACCGAGGACGACCGCTCCTGGCAGGTGCTCCACGACGATATCGCCGGTGACCAACAGTTCTGGAACGTGTTCGCCGGACTCATCCTGGCCGGAGCGGCGTTTGCCGCCTTCAACCTCGCCGGGCGCATGGTGGAGGCTCAGCGACGTGAGATCGGTGTCGGCATGGCGCTGGGGGCCACGCCGGCAACCATTGCCCGGCGGCCCTTGTTGGTCGGCCTCGAGATCGCCGTGCTCGGTGCCGTGCTTGGAGTGGTCGTGGGACTCCTGGTCGATCTCGCCATCGGTTCCGTGTTCGAGGATCTGCTTCCCCTGCCTGTCTGGAAGACGCCGTTCCAGGTTGGCGTGTTCGTCCGGGGCGCTGCGCTGGGGGTCGCGCTTCCGATGGTCGCCACGGCATGGCCCGTGTGGCGAGCCGTGCGGATTCCGCCCGTCGAGGCGATCCGCACGGGTCACCTCGCGGTGCGGGGCAGTCGACTCGAAGCTCTGGCGCGCAGGCTTCCCGTGCCCGGTGGCTCGTTGAGCAGGCTGCCGCTGCGCAACATCCTGCGAGCCCCGAGGCGCACCCTCTTGACGGCGCTCGGCATCGCCTCGGCGATCACCACGCTCGTTGCCACCTTCGGTTTGGTCGACAGCTTCGTCGGTACGCTGACCGTGGCCGATCGGACGACCCTGGCCGGAACGCCCAATCGGGTCATGGTCGAGCTGGATCGGTTCCATGCCGTGGACAGTCCCGAGGTTCGGGCCATCAGGGACCTGTCGGTCGTCGGTCACGCCGAGACGGGCGTGAAGCTCGGGGGGACGTTGGCACCTCTCTCCTCCAAAGGTGGCGGCGCGGAGCGCAGTCAGGCGGCAGGTGACCGTCGCTCGGAGGTCAACGTTCTGCTGGAGGTGCGCGACCTCGATCACGGTGAGTGGGTTCCACCGGTGTCGAAGGGTCGGCTGCCCCGAAGCAGCGATGAGATCCTGTTGGCCGCAGAGGCCGGTCGTGACCTGGGTGTCGGTCCGGGTGACACCGTTCTCCTTCGCCACCCCGTTGCAACCACGGCCGGATCCACGCGCATCGAGGAGACCATCATGCGGGTCGCGGGGCTTCATCCCAGCCCGTTTCGCTTCGAAGCATTTCTCGCTCGGCCGGACGTGCTCGGCCTGACCGGGTCGGCCAATGCCATACAGGTTCGCCCGGCTCCCGGCAGGACGGTCGCCGATGTCCAGCGGGCGATCTTCGGCCTGCCGGGCGTGGCATCGGTACAGCCGGCATCGGCCATGGCCGATGCCCTCGAAACAGCGATCGATCAGAGCGTCGGGATCTTTCGGGTGATCCAGTACTTCATGTTGTTCCTGGCGGTGCTCATTGCCTTCAACTCGACGAGCATCGCCGCGGACGAGCGATCACGTGATCACGCCACGATGCTGGCCTTCGGACTTCCCGTGCGGTCGTTGTTGCGTTTGGCTGTGGTCGAGGGACTGATGGTGGGCCTGCTCGGAACCGCCATCGGGCTGATCGTGGGACGACTGGTGGTGGAGTGGTTCGCGGTCACCCTGGTTGCGAACACGCTGCCCGAGGTGGGCATCACCGCCCAACTTGCCACCGGAACCATGACGAGTGCCGTTGCCCTGGGTGTTGCAGCCGTCGCCATCGCCCCGCTGTTCACCTTGCGGCGGCTGTTGCGTGTGGACGTGCCCTCCACGTTGCGCGTCATGGAATAGGCGCCCGGCTCGTTCGAGGCGGGCGAGGGCCGACGGGGACCATAGGTTGTGGCCATGGGACAACCCAGAACACCGGCCGGCCGGGCACGCGAAGTATTGCGACGATTGGGCGAGGAGTACCCGGGCACCGCCGTCGAGCTGTGCGCTCTTGTGCACGAGGATCCCTTCCAACTCCTGGCAGCCACGATCCTGTCCGCCCAGACGACCGACGAACGGGTCAACCAGGTGACACCGGCACTGTTCGAACGATATCCGAGCGCCTTCGAGATGGCTGCGGCAGACCCGCACGAGGTGGAGAAGCTCATCTTCTCGACGGGCTTCTTTCGCCAGAAGACTCTCAGCCTGATCGGCATGGCCGCTGCACTGGTTGATCGTCACGGGGGAGAGGTCCCCACCACGATGGCTGCGCTCACCGCTTTGCCCGGCGTAGGGCGAAAGACCGCGAACGTCGTCCTTGGGGTGGCATTCGGGCTGCCCGGCCTTCCTGTGGACACCCACGTCGGGCGCCTTGCCCGGCGTCTCGGTCTCACTGCCGAGACCGACCCCGTCAAGGTGGAGCACGAGCTCGGATCGATGGTGCCGGCGCGTGACCGCGGCCGGTTGAGTCTCGTCCTCATCCTTCACGGACGGGCGGTGTGCGCATCTCGACGCCCCCGCTGTGAGATCTGCGTGCTGGCCGACATCTGCCCGTCGGCATTCGGGTCTGCCAACCCCTGACGCCCGAGGCGACGCGCGTCGGGAGCAGCCTGACGCCCGAGGCGACAGGGGTTGGGAGCAGCCTCGCCTCAGGGGGCGATGGCGATCAGGAACTCGGCGAGCTGGTCGGCGGTGGCGTCGAGCACCTCGGGATCCCGGAGGTGGCTGGGAACCTCCATGTGCAGGCACGCAGCGCTGCACTGCGAGAGCAGACCCGTGCGCTTGTTGGCTCCTGCGGTCATGGTCAGCTTGTCGCCGGCGGCATCGACGGCGAGGGGCAGCCCGAAGCGATCGGCCCAGGTGACCTTCATGGCAGCGGCCAGTTCGGCTCCCACGCCCACCGTTGCCATCTCCATGACATCCTTGCTGGAGTCGCCGTGAATCTCGACACTGATCCGGCTCGGGAATCGGGCGACGCAGTCACTGAAGAGCCCGAAGACGGCACGTGCAGTACTGGTCTTGCGGTCCATCCCCCAACGCATCTCCGTTGGACGATTGACATTGATCCGGCGCACGAACGTCGCCTTGGGGTCAACCGCCCACACCACGTTGGCGCTCATCCGCTTGCCGATGGCAAGGGCCAGTTCCCTGGTGTTGCGATCGAAGCTGCCGTGTGGGGCGATGAGTGTGATATCCCGCCGGAGGGCGCCGGCCTGCGACCCCACCTCCAGGGATGGCCACGCGCTCGATGTCGGCGGGCAAGGCGACGACAGCGGCGCGGTTGCGGCGCGGGATGCGGACAGAGGTAGGCAGGTCGCCGCGGCGCACGCAAGCGCGACGACGGCAAGTCCCTTCTTATGCATGGAGACCCTTCGGAGTGCAACGAATAGTGCGATGAGACCGTTTGTCTCGTGCACTGGAGAGCATCGGCACGGGGGCGACCTGGCTGGAGTGTTATCCGCGATCTGACCCGGCGGTCGCGACTATGCAGTGACCAACGATGCGCGTATTGCGGGAGGGACGAACTTTCAGCCGCAAGCGCAGCCCTTGCTCGGTCGATGGCCTCAGCCGGGTCGTCGAGCGTGCGGTTGTCGAGTGTTCAATCGGAGGCGATCCCGAGG
>JACOTK010000142.1 GCA_016178435.1 Actinomycetota bacterium | reverse complement strand
CCGTGACCGGTTGAGCCTCGGTGATCGGGCACCAGCACGGCCCAGCCCCGTTCGACCCAGTACGCGATGCGTGCGTTGAACGACACGCCCCATTGGTCGGTCGGTCCCCCGTGCACCCATGCGATCAGCGGCGGCGCCGTGTCGTCGGGCGCCGTGTCGTCGGGCGCCGTGTCGTCGGGCGCCGTGTCGTCGGGCGCCGTGTCGTCGGGCGCCGTGTCGTCGGGCGCCGTGTCGTCGGGCGGCTTGACGGCATGCCCGCCGCGGCGCGGACGATACAGGCGACCGGGGATCGACGTGCCGTCATCGCTCGCCCAGCGCACCACCTCGGGCTCCACGAGATCGGCTTCCTCGAAGCCCGCCACCGGGCCGACCGCAAGCGTCTCACGCTCGGGGACCTGTCGTTCGGGGTTGTCACGGCTCGGGAGGCTGATCCCTTCCCAACCCACCACGCACGTAGGCGTTCGAGCCCCGCTGCGGACTGCCACGAGACGATCGCCCTCCAGAGGATTGCCCACCCAGTCGAGGCCCCCGTGAAGCCCCCGGGACAGCTGCCTCCGCAGGCCGGACCCCTCCCCGTCGATCGCGACGATCTGCAGCGACCCGAAGCCATCCTCGTTGCGGCAGTACGCAACCGAGGCGCTGTCGGGCGACCATGCCCATGATCGCTGCCCCTGACCCCACGACGGACCGCCGTGCTCGTTGGCCTCGACCACGAGGGGGACGGGGTCGTCACCTTCGGGCCAACGACACCCCCATAGGTTGAGCCGACCGCCATCACCCGCATCGCAGAGGAAGCCGAGCCAGGCGCCGTCAGGGGAGAAGCGCGGTTGTTGCACCTCCACGCCCTCACCGCCGGCGATCGTCCTCGGCTCGCCGGTTCCGTCGGCGCGACGAACCACGATGCGACTCGCATCCCACGGCATGGCGGGCACATCCCACTCATGCCATGCCACCCACACGCCGTCGGGGGACCACGTGGGGTCGAAGCAGAAATCAACGTCGCCCGAGAGGCGCACGACCGGGCCCGGCCCCCGATCATCCAAGGCGATCTCGGACCCGACAGACCCGACGGACCCCATCACGTCCAGGCCGACGACCTCGACGTGATGAGCGTCGACCACGTAGGCCACCGCCCGCGAATCGGGCGAGACCGACGGCGCCGCCAGGAGACCCTCGGCGATGCGTCGTGCAGGTCCTCCCCGGGCCGGCTGCAGCCAGAGGCCCCCGCCGTGCTCGCCGCTGCCTGCGGCGGCATAGACCAGCGCGCTGCCGTCGGGCAACCAGTCGAAGGCGCCACCCCCATAGGCCCGGGAGGGCACTACCGAGGGGGCCGAGGTCAACACGGTCTCGGGGCCCCAACCGCCGACCGGCCGACGTTCGCGAACCACCAGTGCGCCGCGCCCCGCCGTGGTGGCCAGGAAGGCGAGTCGGCCGCCGTCGCGTGAGAGACGGGGCTCGGCGACCACCCGCCCGTAAGCGCACATGGCAGCCGAGATCTGCGGTGGTCCGGACTCGGCCATTCGATCGGTCGACACCCCGAGATCATGGCCGAAAGTCCCGTGACACGGTGGCCGGTCATCGCTAGGGTCCTTCTGCATGACTCCCCCGGCCGCGGCGCGAGCCCTCAACGCGACCAAGATCTACGGCAGGGGCGACACAGCGGTTCACGCACTCTCGGACGTTTCGATCGAGCTGCACGCCGGGCGCTTCACCGCCATCATGGGTCCGTCGGGCTCGGGCAAGTCCACGCTGATGCACTGCTTCGCCGGACTCGACACCCTGACGTCGGGGCGGATGTTCCTCGGCGACACGGAGCTCTCGCATCTCGGTGAGAAGGCGCTGACCCTCCTGCGCCGTGATCACGTGGGTTCGTCGTGGGTTCGTTCGTGCTCACCGACAGCCTCCGGAAGTCCTTCGACGAGGTCTTCGACCAGGCGACCTCGGGACTCGATCTGGCCGTCCGGGCGAAGTCGGCCTTCGAGAACCCGGCCGACCAACGCGCCCCGATACCCGAGGCGCTGCTCGAGGTGGTTCGTGCGATTCCCGGCGTCGACGTCGCAGCGGGCGAGGTCAGTGGCTACGCGCAGGTGGTGGGTCCCGACGGGAAGCCGGCAACGACCCAGGGGGCTCCGCTCATCCGTATGTCATGGACGCCCTCCGCTGAGCTCAACGCCCTCAGGCTGAGCAGTGGGAAGCCTCCCGTTGGCCCGCACGAGGTCGTACTCGACACCGACACCGCGACAAGCCTCGATCTCGCCGTCGGCGACCGGGTCACCGTCCTGTTGCAGGGACCCAGTCGGGTCTTCAGGGTCTCGGGCATCGCGAGCTTCGGTGTGAAGAACCAGCTCGCGGGCGCCCGGATCACGTCCTTTGACCTTGAGACCGCACAGGAGGTCCTCGGCAATCCGGGAACCCTCGACGGCATCTCGATGGCGGCCGCCCGTCATGCCGACGTGGCCCAGGTTCGATCGGCGCTCGCTGCTGCGCTCCCGAGCACCGTTGAGGTCGTCACCCGCCAAAGGGTCATCAACGAGGACCTCGAACAGTTCAGCGCCTTCGTCGATGTCTTCGGCAATGCGCTCTTGGGCTTTGCCGCCATCGCCCTGTTCGTGAGCGCGTTCTTGACGTCCTCCCACGGCTGAAGCCGTGGGATTCCCGAAGGGATGGAGCCGCTCATGCGGCGGTTCTTCGGGTGGTTCCCGCTGCCGACGCTGCGGTCGGGCTCACGCGGGCGAAAGCCCCTTGTCCGGGGGCGGGCGCGAGGCGCAGGCCTCGGGCGAGGATGATGGTGGCGGCGTTGGTGTCGGCGTGGGCGCAATGCCCGCAACGGACGCACCTGAAAACCGCTTGGCTCTCGCGGTTCTCCGGGGCGACATGATCGCAAGCGGGGCAGGTCTGGGAACTGTGGCGGGGGTCGACGAACATCACGGTGACCCCCGAGGCGGTGGCTTTGTCGGTGAGCCGGCGTTCGAATCGGCCCCAGCAGGACCATTGGATGACCCGGTTCAGCCCGGCTTTCGCCGCCGCGCCGTTGGGCAAGAACGCGCCGGGCGCATCCGGGTCGGGCTTCGGGTGGGGGCGGCGCACCATGTTCTTGGTCGCCAGGTCCTCGAGCACGATCACGTCGTGGTCTCGGATCAGGGCGGTGGTGGTCTTTTCGATCCAGTCGTTCCGGCGGTCGGTGATTCGGGCGTGTGTCCGGCCGATCTCGGCCTTGGTTTTGGCTCGTCGGCCCGATCCGGGCTGTTGGCGGGCGAGGCGGCGGTGCAGCCGGCCCAGCTTGGCCTGGAGTTTCGGGGCGCTCGGAATGCGCAGCATCTGGCCGTCCGACGTGGCGATCGTGGTGGCCACCCCCCGATCGATACCCACTGCGGCTCCGCCCTCGACGCGGACGACGGGCGGTTGGGGCGCGGCGAAGCTCACGTGCCAACGCCCGGCCCGATCGAGCGTGATGCGGGCCATGCCGTGCTCGGCGGGCAACGGCCGCGACAGGCGAAACCGGACCGGCCCGCACTTGGGGACGAACACCGTCGCCCACTTGCGATTCAGTTTCACCACGGTGACGTCGCGGACACAGAAACCTTCGTCCCGGCCGGCTTTGCGCCAGCGGGGCCGCCGGTGAGTACCAGCCCACCAGTTCTTCAACGCCTGATCGAAATCACGGAGGGCCTGTTGTTGCACCGAGCTCGAACCCTCACCCAACCAGCTGTGCCGGCGGGCCTCGGCCAACTGGCGCATCCGCGCGGCGGCCCCCGGGGTCGGGCCGCGGCCCGGCCGGCGGCTGTTCGCCTGTTCCAACGCCAGATTCCACACGAACCGCGCGTCGCTGCAGTGCCGGACAAGCATCGACTCGGCCGCGGGCTCGGGGTCGAGGCGGTAGCGGTGCGCCATCTCAGGCCGCCGTCTTCTGGTTCTCGACATACCGGCGGACGACATCGAGCGGGGCGCCGCCGACGAACCACGACCGGGTCCACAGCGCCGGTAGGCGGCGCAACGCCGGGAACTCCTGGCGCAGCACCCGAGAGCTGCGCCCCTTCACCAGCCCGACCAAGCGGGACAGCGCGATCGTCGGCGGGATTTCGACGAGCAAGTGCACGTGGTCGGGCATCACTTCCAGCTCGAGCACCGTCGCCCCCGGCTCGCCGGTGACCTCGACGATGAGCTGGTTGAGTCGGTCCTCGACCGCGCCGACGAGCACCCGGCGCCGATACTTCGGACACCAAATGATGTGGTACTTCGCGGCGTACACCGTCTTGTTCGTCGACCGGTAGCCCATCACCATCCACCCTACGCAGCACCTACGACAGCGAACCGACACGACCCCCGAGGGAACGCTTACGCGCTCCGGCCCTGCCCCGGGCCGACCGGGCCTTGACCCACGGCTGAAGCCATGGGCTTGCGGCCCGGATTCGGTCATCGAGCGGCGCGAACACGTGGCGCTCTGCCGATTGGGCGGTTCCGTTGTTGCCTTCCTCAACCGCCACGGAGCAAATCATCACCTTCCACCGCATGCCATCGAATACCGGGCCAACCTCCGCTCGCTTGGCGACCTCGGCGTACCAACGATCCTCGTAGCTGGGATTCAAAACTCAGCGGCGCTCGGTCCAGTCGATGCTGCAAGCCCCATAGCCGGGCGACGGCAGGTATTCGGCTCGAATGACCCTGAAGTCATCATGGGGGAATCGGACGAAGAAGTTGCCTCCCTGTTCGATGTCACCTCCAAGTGAGAGATACCGATCCGGCCTGTCGGGGTCGTCGGTGATCGTGACCAAAGCCTTGCCATCGGCGACGGGCTTTCGGTCGTCGGCCGTGACAACCCTGCCGACGACAACCGCTCCGTCGTTTGAGAACGAGTCGATCTTGGTCTCCCTGCCTGGGCTACTACGACTGGCGCGAACGCGAGACGGCGGGGCCGACCGAGCGCCGGCCGGCCGAGGCGGAGCTGGTGGCGCTGATGCGTCAGCCTGTTCGACGACGCCGATGGCAACTACGGCGTGCCGCGCATGTACAAGGCGCTCCGCAAGGCAGGCGTGGTCGTGAACCGCAAGCGGGTGGCCCGCCTGATGCGCCTGCACGGCATGGCCGGCCGACACCGGCGCCGCACCTGCCGCACCTGCCGCACCACCTTCCCCGGCCCCGACGGCTACCGGATCCCCGACCTCGTCGGCCCGCCGGTTCGAGCCCGGCGCCCCCGACGTCGCCTGGTGCCAGGACATTCACCTACATCCCCTCGCTCCAACGGGCAGGTGTTGCAACGACTGATTGAACCCAGTCAGTACACCTCCAACGACAAAATCGACTTCTGCCACGACCGCCAGATGCGCCCCTCGGCCGGTGCCGTCGCGACGTGTTTCGTCAACGCCCTCGCGGAGAGCGTCATCGGGCTCTACAAGGCTGAGTGCGTTCGCCACGAAGGACCCTGGCGCGGCGTCGACGACCTGGACCTCGCCACGCTGAACTGGGTGTGGTGGTTCAACGAGCTCCGTCTCCACGGCGAGATTGGACCGTTCCGCCGGTTGAGCTCGAAGCCGAGCACTACCGTTACATCAACGCCCCGAAGCAGTCGCTGCTGGGAGAACCGATCCTCTACTGAACCCGGAGCGCTTCACAGCGCCAATTGGCAAATCAGACCCTGATCACATCAAGACCAGAGATCTCAACATAGTCACCGTCTTGTGTCACCACTGGGATGCCAAGCGACATGGCGGTTGCCGCTATCCATGAATCGTTCACGGGCATCCGCTTGCCACTGTCACGAAGCAAGATTCGAAGCTTCGCCCAACGATCCGCTACCTGGGCATCGATCGGGAGAGGCTCCATAGCAAGTGCTTGGGTAAGCGTCGCGAGCCGGCGATCGCGAGTCTCTACGTCTGTTGCAGCCAACACCCCTGCGCGAAGCTCGCCAATCGTGAT
>JACOTK010000326.1 GCA_016178435.1 Actinomycetota bacterium | reverse complement strand
CGCATGCCCTCGGCATCGGTCCAACGACGTGCCCGACGCAGGGAGTGTTGACGTTGCGATCGCTGCCGGTCGTCGTCTGCGGCGGCCTTTTCCTGTCGGGCACGCTTGCGCAGTGCCTCGAGCGAGCCCTTCCTCGAGAGCTCCAGGAGGCTCTCCTCGGCATCGGGCGCCTGAGCGGCGGCATCGGTGATCGCACTTGCCTGTTGGCCCGAGAGCTCACCGTCACGCAAGGCCTCCTCGGTTGCGTCCAGACCATCGAGGTTGCGTGCGGTGTTGGTCTCACGAATGGCATCGCCGAGCGACGTACCTGTTTGTCCGGCCAACCAATCGGCGGTCGAACGAGCAGCACTGCCGGCGCGTGCCCAGGCACGGGTGTGATCCACCTGGGCCAGGGCCAGGGTCTTTCCCGCACCCGCAAGTCGTTCCAGACGGGCGAAGGCCTCCACGTACTGCTTGGCCAGATCGCCGTCACAGCTCTGTGCATCGAAGGCGCCCACGAGCGCATGCAACTGCTCGCCCAGCTCCCGCACCGCCGTGATTCCCATGCCCCCATTCTTCCAGGAGGGTGTGACAGCCATTGTGCGATTACCGCCGTGACCGGCCGGCACGCTATGTGAGAGGCACACCGGAATGGGCAAGGAATGTGAGAGCTGGCTGGTCACCTGCCTCGCACCCTGGGGGCCTGCAGGACCCAGGTGCTGCCCACCATTCAAGACAAGTCATAAGCTTGATCGAACCAGGTCCCGTCGCAGTCCTGTCCTTCGTGCCCAGCCGGCGGCTTCGACCATCGAACCCGGGAAGGGAACAACAGCCATGGCCGGCATGACCTTGACAATGCCCGGCCAATTTGATGGCGTCGAACTCCTCTCAGGAAGGAGGCTCGGTCTCGAAGGCGACGTTCCCAGTCCGCGATCCCCGCCGCTTCGATCGCCTCGACTGCCGGCCAATCCGACGGGTGGAGCGCACGGATCGTCGGCATCAGCCGCCGAGCACGTCGCGCAGTTGGGTCAGGCGCTCTGGCACGACGGTGCGGTCAGCAGTGGCGCGCAGCAGGCTTCCATGGTCGCCACGGACTTCTTCATCAGGACCTCTACAATCCATCGACATCTCTCGATATATTGATGATTGTCCATAAGTTCCCGATCCGGAGGCCAACCACCGTGTCACGAGTCCAGCTCGCCCTCAACGTCCCGAACATCGACCAGGCCGTCGACTTCTACTCGAAGCTCTTCGCCACCGAACCGGCGAAGCGCAAGCCCGGCTACGCCAACTTCGCCATCGCCGACCCGCCCCTCAAGCTCGTGCTCTTCGAACGGGCCGACGCCGAGGCGCGCCTCAACCATCTGGGTGTCGAGGTCCCAGACAGCGACACCGTGTGGGCCCACCAGCAGCGCCTCACCGACGAGGGCGTCGACTCGATCGAAGAGTCCGGCACCTGTTGCTTCGCCAAGCAGGACAAGGTCTGGGTCGACGGCCCTGACGGCGCCTGGGAGATCTACACCGTCATCGAGGACACCGACAGCTTCGGGGTCAGCTCCGCCATGGTCGACGACCAGACCGGAGACTCGCTGTGCTGCGCATCGGTCCCGGAGGCTGAGGCACGCTGCTGCTGATGCCACGCCGAGATCCTTTACGCACGAGAGGCCAATGAGGCCGCCGACAACATCGCGGTGCGACGACACCTTCCGCGTCTTTGGCTCAGCGCCCACGACCTCGTCAGCGTCGAAGACAATGTTGCGGAGTGGTGTCCCCGACCCGGCTGGGTCTCCATCGGGCCCACGACTCGACCGCGTACGTCGTCCCCCGGATGGGAACACGGAGCCGCAACGTCGCCCTGAGGGCAGCGTGCGGGCGCGTTATCCGTTCGGCAGCTGACGATGTTGGTGCCGTTCCGTTCCGCTGTGAGTCAGTAGTTCGACGGGTCCGCGTTGAAGGCGGCGAAGCCGGCGTCGTCGACGGGGAGCATCTTCTCGATGATCTCGATGAGTTGCGCGGCCGGGTAGAGATCGGTGGTGCTGACCCAGACGACCATGCCGGGCTGTTCGGTCCACCAGATGTCGAGTTGCTGGGGACCGTGGGCGCCCCTTTGGTCCGACTGGTACACGTAGCCGTCGTGACCGCGGATGGTGATGCGGTCGGCTCCGATCGGCGGCTGCTTGGCATAGACGCCTTGAGCATCCACGCCGGTCCATGTGTGAACCACCAGTTGCCGTGGATCGTCGTCGGCTCCGCTGGGTGTCGCAACCCAGCCGCTCTCGGTGATCCGTTGTGCGTAGGGAACGTCCTCGCCGACCAGGACGGTCCAGCCGTAGGGGATCGGGTCCGCAACCAGGTCAAACGGCGGTCCACCGGCAGCCGTTGCCGGCACAGTCCGCAACGACCTGGTGAACTCAACGACCTGCTCGCGCGTGACCGCTGTACCGGCGTAGAGCTCGACCATCAACCCATCGACCTCCCAGCCGGCGATGAGGTGCCCGTCATAGGTGCAGGTACTGCCGGTCGTGCCGCTCACATCGAATGGGAGCTTGTCCCTACACGAGCCCATTGGGGAGGACCCGTCTGCTGCGTACTCGATGTGGATCATCCGTGTTGGGTCTGGCGGATCGTCGGCCGAGCCGAACACTCGTCGCTGGAATAGAGACGGCTCGTCACGGATCGAAGTCCCGCCAGGATGGGAAAGCCGGAGTCCGGTCGTCGACAGTGACTCGGGGATCAGGGCGACCGATGTCACCGCAGGCGCTGCCGCTGGTCCTGATGAAGTGACGGGGGCCTCCGCCGGTGCCTCACCCCCGCGCCCGTTGATGGCGGCGAGACCGATGCCCAACACCGCAACGACTGCAGCGACGGCGGCCCTCACCAGGCGCCGGCGATGATCCGAACGGCGATGCTTGTTGAGGTGGACGAGCTCGACTGTGGCCCGGCCCACAGCGACGTCATCGAGGTGGACAGCACGGTCCATCGCCTCGCCGCTCACGGCCGCCCACAGCTGCCGACGTTCGTCGTCGGTCAACGGCTCGATCTCGGGTCGGTAATTGGCGAGCATCTTGATCTCATTCATCGTCGAAGAACCTTTCGCTGGTGCCGGTCGGGGTTGATTGCCGAATCGCGGTGCGCAACGTGCGTCGGATCCGGTGCAGGCGTGAGCGGACGGTACCGAGGGGGATACCGAGAGCGCGGGCGGCGTCCCGGTACGAGCAGCCCTCCCATGCGATGAGCACGAGGAGGTCGCGATCCTCGACGTCGAGTTCTGCCATCGCTGCGAGCACGCGGCCGAGGTCAGCATTGGCATCGGTTTGCTCGTCGATCCGGAGCAGTGGGTCACCATCAGGTACTCGGGTTGTGCCGAAGCGGCTCATCGCCGCCAGCCGGCGTGCTTCGGTTCGCCAGTGCCGGCGCAACAGATTGGTGGCGATACCGAAAAGCCATGCCTGCTGCGAACCGCGAGCAGTGTCGTAGTGGTCGAGGTCTTCGATGGCGATTCTGAATGCCTCGGCGACGACGTCGGCTGCCAGGTCGCGACCCACGCGTCTCGCGACGTAGGCGTGCAACGCGTCGACGTGCAATGTGTACAAGCCGGCGGCTCGCGGGTCGTTCCGCATACCGATGACTCTCCTGGCCGTCGTCGCATCAGCAGTCATATACCAAGACTTGCCCGCAGCACTCGTTGAGTTCCATAAAACCTCCCACCCGGGCCTCGACCACGCCGCCACCGTGTTCGCCCAGACCCGCGGTGGGATCAGGCGGCACGACCCGCCCGGGGCCGAGCCTCCCTGCGGTCGGTTGACAGCCCCGCTGGTGCGGCGGCCAAGCAACGCACCCGTCGGGGCGAAGCCGCACCCACGCACATCGGAGGATCACCATGCACGCCAACGACCTGTTCACCGCCATCACCGACCAACTCGTCGCCGACATCGAGGCCGGCGCCGGAACCGGGCAGATGCCCTGGCACACCCTCGCCGACGCCGGAACCCCGACCAGTGTCGACCACCGCCCCTACCGTGCCGGCGCTGTGCGGGTGTTCAGGTTGCGTGAATGCCGGGTCGGACTCGAGGAACGGTGGCCTTCGACCATGCCTCTCTTGGTGAGATCGCCGTGCTCGTTGCGGCCTCTACACCCGGATGACGACCGCTTTGACGCGCCGCGTCCGCAGGAGTGCTTGGATGTCGGCTTCGTCGCTGGTGAGGACGCGGTCCTGGGGCTGCACGAGCAGCACGACGTGGGCGTCGGCCAAGTCACTGCTGCCGTTGGCCCGCAGCAGTTCGCCGACCTTCTTCGCGGCGTGGTCGTCCATGGCGGCGATGCCGACTCCGGTGAGGACGCGCGCAAGGTTGACCTGGCGGCGCGGGTCGCACCATGCCTGCGCGACGACAGCGGCGCTGGTGACGACCGGAACGTCGTCGCGTTGGAGCACTCGAAGCATCGCTCCGAGTGCGCGGTCGCGCTTGTCGATGGCGATCAGCGCGCCGGTGTCGAGCACGACGGTCACGCCGCGCCTCGCCGTCGTGTTGCGCTCAGCGCGGCAGCTGCTGTGTTCAGCTCGGTATCG
>JACOTK010000325.1 GCA_016178435.1 Actinomycetota bacterium | reverse complement strand
ACATCTGGGAAGTCAACGTCGAAGAGGAGTACCACGAAGAAGCAAAGACGAGCTGAACAGGTACCCGCGATGACTCGAACGGTCGTCATTCCCATGCTCAACGAGAAGGGCCGCATCGGCACGACTCTCGAAATTCTGGGCGACTCACCGCTGTGCGGTGCGGAGATCATCCTCGTCGACGACGGCAGCACCGACGGGACCCCGGAGCTTGCCCGTGCGGCCATGGCAGCACAACACCTGCGGGGCCGCGTCATCGAGCTGGGCCGCAACATGGGCAAGGGCGCCGCAGTCCGCGCCGGAGTCTCGGTTGCGTCAGGTGATGCCATCGCCTTCTGCGACGCCGATCTCTCGACGCCCACCGACGACATCATCGCCTGTCTCGAGCTGATCGAGTCCGGAACGGCCGACATGGTCACCACAACCCGTCTTGCCGACGCGAGCGTGATCCTCGTCACCCAGACCTTCGCTCGACGATGGACCGGGAAGGTGTTCAACATCCTGCTGCGCTCACTCGGTCTCACGAGTCGAGCAGACACCCAATGTGGGCTCAAGGCCTTCAACGAGAAGGCCGCCGGCATCGTCTTTCGGGATCTGAGGATCAACCGCTTCGCCTTCGACGTGGAGTTGCTCGTGCGAGCAGAGCGGGCCGGACTCCGTCTCGTCGAGGTTCCCGTGCACTGGTCGCACAACGACCAGAGCAGTGTGCGACCGATCCGTGACGGGGCCCGGATGGCAGTCGATGTGCTCCGCCTGCGATGGATGTTGCGCTCCGATGACCTGAACGGCCCTGAAGGCACACCTGCCGAGATGGACGACGGGCGATTCGGGGCCATGGCGCGCGTCGAACACGATCACTGGTGGTTTCGAGCCAAACGTGACCTCGTGGCGGGCCTCGTGGAACGCGCCTGTGCCTCTCGTGGCGCGGTAGCGGATGGACCGGTGCTCGACGTCGGTTGCGGCACCGGGGAGCTGTTGAACACCCTTGCCGGGATTGGCTACCGACCGGTCGTCGGCACGGACGCGAGCGCGACCGCTCTCGACTTCGCCGAGGACTCGTCAGGCGCCTCGGGATCACTGGCCGGCGCGGTGGCCGAGCGTCTCCCCTTCCCCGATGAGACCTTTGCGCTGGTCACCTCGCTCGACGTGATCGAACACCTCGACGACGACGTGCTCGCGTTGAGCGAATACCGCCGAGTGACCCGACCGGGTGGGCTGTTGGTGATCGCGGTTCCCGCCTACCGCTGGGCCTGGAGCGATCACGACGTCGCCCTGGGGCATCGACGTCGCTACACGGCGGGCGCCCTGGTGGAGGCGGCGACGCGTGCCGGCCTCGATGTCGACCACGTGACCTACTACCACTCCTGGCTCGTCCCACTCGCTCTGCTCCTGCGGAAGACGCCGCTGGGCAGGCTCCAGCGGGGCAACGCGGAGGAGGCGTCGTTTGTGAACCCCACCGTGAACCGATTGCTCACGACCCTGACCGCTGTCGAACGCCGCGTCGCAGTCCGTGCCCGCGTTCCCCTTGGCCTGTCCGTGTTGATCGTTGCGCACCGGCCGAGCGCTGCACGAGCCGTCGCCCAGCGCAACGCGTGACCGGCTCCTGTTCGATCGCTGAGCTCGCCGAACGGGCGGGCCTTCAACGTGTGCACGTGGTCACGTGGCGAGACCTCGACCACCCCGAGGCGGGGGGGTCGGAGTTGCACGTCAATCACCTGGCCCGCGAATGGTCCGATGCCGGCATCGACGTCACCCTGCGCACCTCGGAGGTGAAGGGGCTCACAGACACACTCGAACGTGACGGCTACCGGGTCATTCGCCGGGGCAACCCCTTGAGCGTCCTGCTGCGCAACCCGTTTGCCGAGCGATCGGCCGGGACCGAGCCGGGAACCGGACTGGTGGAGGTGTGGCACGGCATCAACTTCCTGGCGCCCCTCTGGGCATCCATGCCCCGCATCGCCATTGCCCATCACGTGCACGGGGAACAGTTTCGCCAGGTGCTTCCGGGTCCCGCCGGTGTTGTCGCCGAGCAGATGGAGCGACGGCTGTATCCACGTCTGTACCGGAACACCGCCCTTGTCACCCTGTCGGCGTCGTCTCGGGCCGAGCTGCTCGAGTTGGGCTACAGGCCGGAAAATGTCCACATCGCGAGCCCAGGGGTCGACCCGGGATTTCGCCCCGATCCGTCGACGCCGATCTCCCCCACCCCGATGATCGTGGCCGTGGCCCGGCTGATGCCCCAGAAGCACGTCGATGTGGTGATTCGCTTGGTCGCCCGGCTGCGCAGAGAGTTTCCCGACCTGAAGGCGGTCATCGTCGGCGATGGCCCCGAGCATGGGGCCCTCGAGGCTCTTGCCCGTGATCTCGACGTGCTCGACCACGTTGAGATCACGGGGCGGGTCGACCACGACGATCTGGTGGCGCTCTATCGCCGGTCCTGGTTGTTGGTCAGCGCCTCGACAGCCGAGGGTTGGGGGATGACCATCACGGAGGCAGCGGCCTGTGGCACGCCGGCGGTGGCCACCCGCATCGCCGGGCACCGCGACGCGGTCGCTGATCAGGTCAGCGGCCTCCTGGCGGACGATGTCGACGAGATCGAACGCAACATCGCGCTCGTGTTGCGCGACCCCGCCCTTCGCTCGCGACTTGCCTCCGGAGCGATCGAGCACGCTGCACGGTTCACCTGGCAGCGTTGTGCTCTCGACACCCTCTCTCCCCTCGCCGCACAGATGCAACCTGACCAGGGCAGGCGTTGAGGTTCCTCATGACCAACGGCATCGCTAGACCCTCGATCGCCCATCCTCAACCGTGCGTCGACAAGACGGCGATCGCATGGTGAGCCGAGCGGTGCAGGCCCTTCGGCGGGGTCGCAGCTTCCTCGTCCTCGGGTTGATCGCCTACGTCCCGCTGCTTGCCACGCGCCCCGGGCTCATCAACGCCGACACCAAGCAGATGCTGTACCTGGATCCCGGCCGCCTTGTTCGCGGCGCGCCCTACCTGTGGGATCCCTCCACGGGCATGGGAACGGTCACCCATCAGAACATCGGCTACCTCTTTCCCACCGGCCCCTTCTTCTGGGCCGGTCAGCTCCTTGGACTTCCCGACTGGGTGACGCAACGCCTCTGGATGGGCTCACTGCTCCTGGTTGCCGGAGCGGGCATGCTCATGTTGTGGCGAACCCTGGGGTTGCGCAACGACGCGGCCGGCCTGATCGCTGCCCTCACGTACCAGCTCAGTCCCTACACCCTCGGCTACCTAACCGGCACCTCGGTGCTCCTCCTTCCCTGGGCCGGCTTCCCCGTCCTGATGGCGTTGACGATCCGGGCCGGACGGCGGGGTAGATGGCGACATCCGGCTCTCATCGCGCTGGTCGTGACCGCCGTCGGGGCGGTGAACGCCAGCTCGCTCTTCTACGTCGCCATCGGCACGATCCTGT
>JACOTK010000310.1 GCA_016178435.1 Actinomycetota bacterium | reverse complement strand
CGGGCGCCTTGGTTGCGGGCGCCTTGCGTGCGGGCGCCTTGGTTGCGGGCGCCTTGCGTGCGGGCGCCTTGGTTGCGGGCGCCTTGCGTGCGGGCGCCTTGGTTGCGGGCGCCTTGCGTGCGGGCGCCTTGCGTGCGGGCGCCTTGCGTGCGGGCGCCTTGCGTGCGGGCGCCTTGCGTGCGGGCGCCGGCTCGAACAGGGCAAGCTCGCGGTCGATGGCATCGATCACCGTGCGCCGACTCCGGCCGTGTTCTTCCACGTCCCGCAACCGGAAAAGGTCATCCTCATCGAGGCGCCCCAACAACTCTCGGATCTCGGAAACCGGGAGGTCCTCATACTGCTCCATGCCGGAAGGCTGGGTCCACGCCTCGACCTCCTGCCATTCGTCCTGAGCAACGTCCTCTTCTTCCTCTTCTTCCTCGAAATCCTCTTCGTCGTACTCGTCTTCCTCGTAATCCTCGTCCGTCGCTCCGACGACATCGCTCTCCCACGCGCTCGGCACACTCAACGAGGGCACGAGATCGTCCGCAGCGAAGGCACCCATGGCGGTCATCTCCGAAAAGGTTACGTCGCCTTCTGCCGTTGCCAGACGTTTGCGGATGTCACTGATCGCCGTCATGACGGCAAGGCGCTCCTTGGTCATTCGCTCGTGCGACTCGACAGCGTCGAGCTCGTCGTCGTAAAGCTCCTTGAGCAGCGGCAGAATCTCGGCAATGGTGAGATCGTCGTAATCGGCGATGGGGAAAAAGGGCTGATCCGCATCGGCTGCTCCGCCGGAGTTCGACAGTGGCGACGGCCCTGCCACGGACTCCCGACCGGAAGCGACAGCCGCCATCGTGATGGTGTCGGCAGGACGGGAACCGAGCACCTCTTCCTCCTCCGGCCCCGTCGACAAAAGTGGAGGCGTCAGGCCGCTTACGACCGGCTTGGCGCCGGGCTTGGCAACAGCGGAACGTGTCGCCAGGTACAGCACCACACCCGCGCCGACGCTGCACAGGATCGAAAGGTAGATATATGCCAGGCCGTCACTGCTGAGAACCCCCAGGATCAGCAACATGAGCGCAAGAAGAACGAGAGCGAAACTGACCAGTACGAGCACGGACGTCACCTATCCCTGAGATTCATAACCGACACCCACCTGACGAATGCCTGCGTAGCGGGCAGCATAGACAACTACGAGGCCTTCCCACCGAACAGGCAACAACCTCATCGTCCCCACATCGGCCCAATCGGGCGGATCAGGAGCGACGGCGACGAAATCGGGAGGAAAATCCTTCGTCGTAAAGGTCGTCATCAAGGAACTTCCCCGCGTCCCGCACCGGCTCCTGATCGCGAGGGCCGAGAGGTTCTGCCTCGGTCACCGCACGTCGCAACTCGGCAAGGAAGGGATCCTGTCCGTCGTCCTCGTCCCCAACGCCGACCTCCCTGGACCCGGACCCGGCCGTTGTCGACTCCGTCAGGATCCCGTGGGGGCCGGTGTCATCGCCGGCACCCATGTGCGTGGACATGTCGTAGGCAGCCGTATCGTCAAAACGAACAACGTCCTCAGCAGCGCCGGCCACCGGCTCGTTCGCGACACCCGCGAGGTTCCCGGGGGCAACCTCCTCCTGGTAGATGTCGTCCCGAGGATCAGCCGGCTGGGGCACGGGCAGCACGGAAAGGTCGCTCAACTCGGGCAATGGGCCCGCCTCCAGGCGCCCGGACCGTTCCAACCAACTCAGACCCTCGCGCAACTCACGCTGGAGGCGCTTGCGATATTGCAGGACGTACGCATTCAGACCCTCGACGTCCTCCTCGAGCATGGCTCGATGCTCGACGAGAGCGCCGAGCACCTCGTCGGCGTGACGACTTGCATCGTCGATGATCATTGCGGCGCGTTCCTGGGCGTCAGCAACCATGTCCTCCGCCTGCCTTCGTGCTTCCTCAACCGCTGCATCAGCGGTGCGCTGCGCCAACACCAGCGTGCGACGAAGTTCGTCGCCGCTGTCCTCCTTCTCACCGGAGCGTTGCTCCGCAAGCTCGACGCGACGCATCGCGTCCCGCAGTTGGGCCTGGAGCGCCTCGACTGCTACGGCGAGGCGCTCGAGAAACTCGTCGACCTCGTCGGGGCTGTAACCACGCCACTGTTCACGAAACTCGACCTCACGAAGAAGTTGCGGCGAGACGTCCATGAGCGCGATCTTAACCGGCTCGGTCCCAGGGGAGCGGTACTCCCGCTACAAACCGCAGACAATGGGCTTGATCAGGAAGTTCAACAGGAGGAGCACGATCATCGGCGAAAGGTCAAACCCCATCCCACCGACCCCGACAGGTGGCAGCATGCGACGGATCGGGCCCAGCACAGGCTCGGTCACGCTGTAAAGCACCGAGGCCGCCTGGGAGGCAAGGCCACCTGACTCGAGTGGAAACCAGCTCAGAACGATCCGCGCGAACATGCAGATGGTGAAGAGGTCGGTCAGTGTGCAAAGAAGTCGGCCCATGCCCACAACCTACCGGTCTAGGCGTTCCGCTCCTGCAAGTGGCGTCGATCCTCCGTTGAGACCTCGACGTTGGAGGGCGTGAGCAGATATACCTGGTTGGTCACTCGTTCCATCTGGCCGTTCAGGCCGTAGCACATGCCGCTGGCGAAATCGACGAAACGACGCGAGAGATCTCGGTCCACGCCCTGCAGGTTCATGATCACGGGCGTTCCCGCCATGAACCTGTCGGCGATCTCCTGCACCTCATTGAACGAGTCCGGACACACCGTGTGGGGTTTGGCATTGACAGGCGCCGCCACGGGACGCACGGTGCCCGATCCCCGGGGCGCACTCGGTGGGCTCGCGGTCACCGTCACCGCAGGACCCGGCTGGTAGGGCTCACGTGTCAATGGTCGAACCGAACCCATGACGACGGAAGGACCTGAGGGCTCTGCCACGCTCCGCTGTTGCGGGCGTCCCGGCGACAGAGCGCCGAGGTCAGGGCTTTCCTCGTAGACCGCGTCGTAACCCGAATCGTCGTAGTCGTACTCCTCGTCGGGTCCAAGCCCGAGATACAACATCGCTCGTCGCCACATCGATGACATTCGCTGATCTCCTTCGTGTGGATTCTAGTTTCGCATTTCCTGATGCGCTTTGCGGGGATCGGTGCGTGGGCCGAACAGCGCAGCACCGAGACGGATGGTCGTCGCTCCCTCCTGAACGGCAATCCCATAGTCTCCGCTCATCCCCATGGACCGCTCCCCCAGGCCCTGCGCATCGGCCAAGCTCGTGAGCAACCGAAAGGCTGAGCGCACAACCTGGTCGGCGCCACGAGGAGCGACGGTCATCAAACCGGTCACGTCGAGCCCGTAATCCCGGGCTCGACTGACCAATGCGCCGACATCGCCGGGCGGACAGCCCCCCTTGCCCGCCTCGCCGGCGACGTTTACCTCGATGAGCACCTGCGCTCCGGGTGCCCAGCGGGCCACCTCGGCAACGAGCTTTGCGCGATCGATGCTCTGCCACACCGAGATGACCGGAGCGAGAAGCCTGACCTTGTTGGATTGCAGGCGACCGATGAAGTGCCATGTCGGCGACCACCCGGCCTCCCCGGCGCCGCGCGGGGCCCCCTGCAGGTCTCGCACCTTTGGCAACAACTCCTGGGCATAGCTCTCGGCGATGTCGACGACACCCACGGCCATGGCCGACCGGACGGCGTCGGGACCGAACCCCTTCGTGACAGCCACGATCCTGACTCGCTCCGGATCGCCTCCGGCTTCGGCGATGCGGTCGCGGACCTGGTCCAACCGCCGCCCGACTTCCGTTCCGTCGATCCCGGTGGGGTCAGGTGTCATGGGCGTCATCCTCCATCCACGCGACCAGGGCCTGGCGTCCCGCGTCGCCACGGGCCCGGTGTGACCAATGACGGGACGAGCACGAGGTACAGCAGTGAACGTCGTCGATCGAGACCACGCCGCTGCGTGACAATGCGATCGTGGTCGCCGCCGGCAGATCCAGAGCGGGTGAACCCTGCCGGGTCACGCCGCGTACGGCATCACCGAACTGCCCGGCAAGGGCATCCAGGTCATCGCCTCCGAACTCGTAGCACTCCGCATGGATGCATGGTCCCAGCACCGCCCGAATAGGCCCGTTGCTCAGCCGGCGCAACGCGTCGACCGCATTCGTGACGACACCGGCGGCGAGACCCCTCCAGCCTGCGTGCACCACGCCGACCGCTCCGGGGGCCAGGAGGGCAATGGGGGCACAGTCCCCGGTCTGAACGGCAACCACGACGCCGGCGTGTGCGGTCACCGCTGCATCCGCCTGCGCTCCGGCGTGGCGCCCGGGACGATCGACTGTCACCACCGTGCTTCCATGGACCTGATTGAGCCAGGTCCATGGGAGATCCACCACATCGGAGCGTCGGCGTTCCACTCCTTCGGCACGCACCGCAAGATCACCGTCCTGCCGCTCGGTGAAGCGGTAGTGCCCAACCAGCGACATCGGTCCGGGTTGCCTACTTCAGGAACGAGGGGACGTCGAACTCATCGTCATCGAGATCCAGTCCGTCACCGAAGAGATCCTTGCCGTCGGAGAGATCCAACATGTCGGCCTCACTCCTGCCGGCCGATCGTCCTCGGCTCTCGTCCCAGCGGTCGAAGCCGGCGGCAATGACCGTGACGCGAACCTCGTCGCCCATGGCATCGTCGATCACGGCGCCGAAGATGATGTTCGCATCCGGATGCGCCACGCCGTGGATGATCTCTGCCGCTTCGTTCACCTCGAACAAGCCCATGTCGCTGCCACCGGTGATGGAGAGCAGGATGCCTCGGGCTCCCTCGATGGAGGCTTCGAGGAGAGGGCTGGAGATTGCCGCACGAGCAGCATTGACCGAGCGCCCTTCGCCTGAGCCATTGCCGATTCCCATGAGAGCCGAACCCGCGTTGGTGAGAATCATCTTCACGTCGGCGAAGTCGGTGTTGATCAGGCCGGGCGTGGTGATGAGCTCCGTGATGCCCTGGACCCCCTGGAGCAGAACCTCGTCGGCCGCCTTGAAGGCATTGAGCATTGAGGTCTTCTCGTTCGAGACCGTGAGGAGGCGGTCGTTCGGAATGACGATCAGCGTATCGACCTTTTCCTTGAGGTTCTGGATACCGTGATCGGCCTGCACGGAGCGACGACGACCCTCGAAGGAGAAGGGGCGGGTCACCACCCCAATGGTGAGAGCACCGATGCTCTTGGCGATCTCGGCAACGACCGGGGCGCCACCGGTTCCGGTTCCACCGCCCTTGCCTGCGGTGATGAAGACCATGTCGGCGCCCTGGAGCGCTGCCTCGATCTCTGCCCGATGGTCCTCGGCTGCCATGCGGCCGACCTCGGGGTCGCTGCCGGCGCCGAGGCCACGGGTCACTTCCTGACCGATGTCGAGCTTGAGCTCGGCGTCGCTCATGAGGAGTGCCTGGGCATCGGTGTTGATGCCGATGAACTCCACACCCTTCAGTCCCGCATCGATCATCCGGTTGACCGCGTTGACGCCGCCGCCGCCGATACCCACGACCTTGATGACTGCCAGATAGTTCTGTGGATTGCCGACCATGACCACTCCTCGGGGGTTGGACCTCTACCTCTAGTACAGGTTTAGAGTTATGTAAAGCTCTCGTAGTGGTTCATACGATAACCTCACGATGAGCTGAGGGTCAAGACATTTGTCTCGTGGCCGCAGCGGCACGGGCTCAAGGCCGACGGATGACCACCGGGGTTCCCGGCACACGGACGTCCAGAACTGCCACGCCCCGGGTCTCGACACCGGCCAGCAGCGTTGCCAGGTCGAGCGCCTTCACCTTCAGATCAACCGGTGGACCGAAGCGGACCTCAACCTCGTCCTCATCGTCCACCAGACGGAGGAATGCAACAAGAGATCCGTCGGCCGCCAGGACGATCCGAATCACCTGTGGTCGCAGCGTGGCAGGAATCGCGCCGACCAATGCAAGGGCTCCTCTTCCATCCGGGCCCAACATCCGACCCGGCGCCTCAACAGGTTTCACGCCCTCGACCGGAACGATGCCCGCCGGCACATCGGGCACAGCATCAAGGGCACGTCCCTCCCCATCGACCAACATCCATCCCTGCCCCGTCCTCGGGACCACTACCAGCGGAACCCGCTCACCGACACGTATCGCGACCGTTCCGGGCCACTCCCGGGTCACCTCGACCTCGGCCACCCATGGAACATCGAGCACCCTGCGGCGAACCGCCGCCAGATCACGGTTGAACAGCGGGTCCCCGCGGTGGAGCCCCGATGCCTGCTCGATGGTTCGTGCGTCCACGTGCAGGTTCGGCGTCACCTCGACCAAAGGTTGAACCCTGACGTGATCAAGGTCGAGCAGTGGGGACTGGACCAGGCCCCATGCTGCGACGGACAACGCCCCCACACCGCCCAGCGAGCCCATCACCTGAAGACGGCGGCGACCCCGCGAACGCAACACCTCGATCCGGCGGGCGTTGAGGCGAGGATCGATGGCCGGTTTCGCCATACCGAGAGGTCTACCCGAGGTCGAGGACATGGGCCCGCTCAAACCCCCGACATCCGCGCCACGACGTCGGCGGGAAATCCGACCGCATGCACCTCCGGATGAAGGCGCACCCCCGTCGCTGCCTCGACCCGTCTGCGGACCTCCGCGATCAGCAAGGCCACGTCCGAAGCGGAGCCGTTCGGATCCGCCTGGATGAAATTGGCATGCTTGCCCGAGACCTCGGCTGATCCGATGCGCAACCCTTTGCAGCCGGAAGCGTCCACGAGCCGTCCTGCCGAGTCGCCCGGGGGGTTGGTGAAGACCGACCCCGCGTTCTGTCCACCGGGCTGATGCTCGCGGCGCCACCGAACGACCTCGGCCAATTCCCTTGCCGATGCCTCGGCATCGCCTGCCGCCAGTGCGAAGGTCGCCCCGAGGACGACCTTGGTCGTGGACAGATTGGACTGGCGATAGCCAAGTCCGAGCTCATCGGCAGGCACGCTCTCATCATCGCCGCGGGCGAGATCGAAGAGGTGGACCCTGCGCAACACGTTCGCCATCTCCGAGCCATGACCCCCGGCGTTCATCCTCACGGCGCCACCAACCGAACCGGGAACCCCCACGGCCCACTCCAGGCCACGGAGGCCTTCTGCGGCACAACGCCGAGCGAGGACCGGCAGGGGAACCGCTCCACCGGCATGAACCTCAACGGGAGATTCACCGGTCGAGTTGACCACCTCGATGCCGGCGAAACGCTCACCCAGCATGATCGCCAGACCCTCGTAGCCGCTGTCGGCGACGAGCATGTTCGAGCCTCGCCCGACGACCAGCACGGGAACCCCGGAGGCGCGCACGACACGAGCAACCAGCGCGAGGTCGTCGAGGGAATCGATGGTCATGAACAGCGCAGCGGCACCCCCCACTCGATACGTCGTGAGCATGCCGAGTGGCTCGTCATGACGCACCCGATCGCCGAGCTTCGCAGCCGCCTCGACGAGCGATGTGTCAGGACTGTTCGGTCGTGGCGTCATGGGTCCGCTCGACATGTTCGATCAGCTCGTCGGGCAAGGTGGTGAGGTCACCTGCGCCGAGGGTCAGGCAGAGATCACCTGCCCGGAGCTCGGAGGTGAGGTACCGGCGCACGTCATCACGTTCGGGCATCCACAGGACCTCGGGTCCGGACCCACCTTCATGAACCCACGCAGACACGGCGTCCGCGATCAACTTGCCCGAGACCCCCGGAATGGGTCGTTGACCCGCGGCGTAGATGTCGGTGACGATCAGCTGATCAGCGTCACCGAAGGCCGATGCGAAATCACCCGACAGCGCGGCGGTGCGCGTGTAGCGATGCGGTTGGAACACGCAGACGACTCGGCGCCATCCACCGGATCGAGCCGTTGCCAATGCCGCCGCAACCTCGGTCGGGAGGTGCGCGTAGTCGTCGACGAAGCTGACGCCGGCGACCTCCCCACGTGGCTCGAATCGGCGCGCCACGCCGGAGAAGCCGGCGAACGAACGGGCGATCGCCTCCACGGAGGCCCCCAACGCAAGAGCCGCAACTGCGGCGCCCGCTGCGTTGCGGGCGTTGTGCAGGCCCGGAAGGGGAACGTGAAAGCGGCCGATCGCCTTCGCCCTGCCATCGTTCGACCCGTGTTCGAGGGTGAAGGCCACCCCGTTTCGCGCGAGCTCGACGTCAACCATCCGGTATCCGGCCGACGGACCGGTGCCGTACGTGAGACAGGGCTTGTCCGTTCCCAACTCCGCCACGAGCTCAGCGGCAACCGGGTCGTCCGCACAGACCACGCGAGGACCGGGCGCCTCCGCCAGAAACATGGCGAACGCCTTTCGCAACGCGGCAAAGCTCCCGTAGTGGTCAAGATGATCAGGCTCGACATTGGTGACGATCACCGCGTCGGCAGCCAACTCGAGAAACGTGCCGTCGCTCTCGTCGGCCTCGACGGCAAACCAACCGTCGGCCCCCCATGCGGCACCGCCACCGAGGCCATGAACCTCGCCTCCGACAATGAAGGAGGACCCCACGCCCCCTTCCCCGAGTGCCATGGCCAACAGGGCGGTCGTGGTGGTCTTCCCGTGGGTGCCGGCGACCGCGATGGTCGGCCGCGTCGCACAGATCGCCGCCAGGACGTCCGCCCGACGAAGCACGCGGATCCCGCGCTGCTCGGCCGCCACGACCTCGGGATTGTCCGAGGGAACGGCCGTCGACATGACAACCATGTCGACGTCGCCCACGTTGGCCGCATCATGCCCACAGGAGACCGCCAGGCCCCGGGCCCTGAGGCGATCAAGGACGGGAGAGGGACTCATATCGCTCCCGGAGACGACATGGCCCATCGCCGTGAGGACCGTCGCGATGGCACTCATCCCCGAACCCCCGACGCCGATGACGTGGATGCGTCGTGGTTGGGAAAGATCAGGCGTTGGGGAAATGAGCGCTTCCTCGTTCGGGATGGGCCAAGGACGACAGGCCAAGATCCTACCCCTGCGACCCGGCAGGCCCGGTGCCGCTTGCGGCGCGCCGAGTCGGACACCAAACTGCCCTGACCATGCCATCTCCTCCCTCCATCGTCATCGCTGCCGGCGGCACCGGCGGCCACATCTATCCGGGCTTGGCACTGGCTGCCGCCATCCGGAGGGCCCAACCGGATGCCGGGCTGGTCTTCGTCGGGACGCCTCGCGGTCTGGAGACCAGGCTCATCCCCGATGCCGGTTGGGAATTGGCGCTCGTCGACATGGTTCCACTTGCCGGACAGTTCGCGCTGCGCCTTCCCCTGGCCCTGGTCCGCTCGACAGCTCAGGCCTGGAGGATCCTTCGCGACACCGAGGCTTCCGTGGCGGTGGGGATGGGGGGCTATGCCGCCGTCCCGCTCATGCTGGCAGCGAAGCCGGCTCGGGTACCGGGTCTGATTCACGAATCCGGCGCCATTCCCGGACGGGCGAATCTCCTTGCGGCCCGGTTCACTCCCAACGTGGCCCTCGCGTTCCACCAGGCCAAGCGATCGTTCTCGCCGCGGGTCGAGACTCGCACCGTGGGCATGCCGCTTGACGAGACCCTCGGCAACTTCGATCGCTCGAAGCTGCGCCCCGAGGCCAGGGCTGCCTTCGGACTGTCCGACGACGTGAGTTTGGTGATGGTGAACGGCGGGAGCCAAGGTGCCGCTTCGCTCAATCGCCTGGCCGTCGGTCTCGCCGAGCGTTGGCGCGACCGACGTGACGTTCGCATCCTGCTCAAGGCCGGTACCGCTCACGAGGAGGCCGTTGCCGCCGAGCTCGCGGCCAACGGCGGAGCGGGCGTGGTCGAGCTCACGCGCTACATCGAGCGCATGGACCATGCCTACGCCGCCGCCGACTTCGCCATCTGCCGTGCCGGCGCCGGCACGATCGCCGAATTGGCGGTGGTCGGGTTGCCGGCCATCCTCGTTCCCTACCCCCATGCGCCCTATGATCACCAGGCAGTGAACGCCCAGACGCTGGTGGACGAAGGCGGGGCCATCATGATTCGTGACGACGAGGCGCTCCCCCAAATCGTCGGGCCCGTCATCGAGGAGCGACTCGCGAACCCGACGGCACTTCGCGCGATGCAGCGAGGCCTCCGCTCCGTGGCCCGTCCCCATGCAGCCGACGAGCTTGCCGCGTGGGTGTTGACGTTGGCGCAGCCGTGAGCCGGGGGGCCGTCGCCGGGGAGAATTGGGCTATCCGGCATGACGACACCGCTCGAGACGCCCTGGCTCACATGCACATCAGCGGAATCGGGGTCGTCGCCGTGGTCGACGCCGAGGGTGCCGTCCTGGGCACGGTCACCGATGGCGATGTCCGTCGAGTCGCTCTCGCGGGAACCGATCTCGCCATCCCGGTCATCGAGATCTTGAACCGGGACCCGGCCATCGTCTCGTCATCGGCCACCGATGACGAGGTCCTCGCGTTGCTCCGGGACCGCCACCTCGATGCCGCTGCCGTGGTCGACGACGGCGTCCTGGTCGCGATGCGCACCCTGGCCGATCTGCAGCCGCCCGGCGCGAGCCGTACGGCGGTCATCATGGCCGGCGGGCGTGGTCAGCGACTGCAGCCGCTGACCGATCGGGTTCCCAAACCCCTCTTGACCGTGGGCAGCACCACCATCGTGGAGCGGCTCCTGGGCGCTTTGTCCAGCGCCGGGGTGCGTGACGTGTACCTGGCCGTCAATTACAAGGCCGAGGTGTTCGAGGAACGACTGGGCACGGGCGACGCGTACGGCGTCGCCATCTCGTACCTCCACGAGCACAAGAAGCTCGGAACCGCCGGCGCACTCTCGTTGTTGCGCAAGGCGCCGACCGAACCGTTCCTGGTGCTCAACGCGGACATGGTCACCACCTTGGACCTGGCACGCCTGTTGGATTTTCACGCACAACAGGGAGCCGCCCTGACGGTGGCCTCCTTTGATCACCGTACCGCCATCCCCTACGGCGTGTTGACGCTCGATGGGGACCGGGTCGTCGGTCTCGAGGAGAAGCCACAGCTCCGCAGTCGGTGCAATGCAGGGCTCTACGTGCTCGACCCCGGCGTGGTCCGGCTGGTCCCCCGCAACACCGCCTTCGACATGCCGAGCCTGGTTCAGGCGGTGCTCGATGCCGGCATGACGGTCGCGGCGTTCCCCATCATCGAGAAGTTCTTCGACATCGGAAGCCCCGCGGAGCTGGAGCGGGTGCTGCTCTACTTCGCCACCGGCGAGGAGGATCAGGACACATGACAGACTGGAAAGGTCGACGCGTGCTCGTCACCGGCGGCGAGGGCTTCATCGGCTCGACACTGGTCGAGCGATTGGTCCGTGAGGGCGCCGACGTACGGGCCCTCGTGCACTACAACCCGTTCGGAAGACACGGCTGGCTCGACCCGGAGGTGCATCGGGAGGTCGAGGTGCTGGCAGGCGACGTGCGCGACGCCGAGCGCGTCTTCACGGCGGTCGAGGGCTGCGAGGTGGTGTTCCACCTCGCAGCGCTTATCGGCATCCCCTACAGCTACCTGGCCCCCGAGAGCTACGTACAGGTGAACGTGATGGGCACACAGAACGTTGCGAGCGCCTGTCGCCGCGCCGGCGTCTCACGCCTCGTGCACACCTCGACAAGCGAGACCTACGGCACCGCCCTTCAGGTTCCCATCAACGAGGACCATCCCCTGCAGCCCCAATCGCCCTATTCGGCGTCGAAGATCGGGGCCGACATGATGGCCCTCTCGTTCTTTCACGCATTCGAGCTTCCCGTCGCGGTTGTGCGGCCCTTCAACACCTACGGTCCGCGTCAGTCGACGCGAGCGGTCATCTCGACGATTCTGGCTCAGCTCCACAGCGGTGCGACGACGTTGCACCTCGGCTCGACCACACCCACCCGCGACTTCACCTACGTCGAGGACACGGCTGCAGGGTTCATGGCCGTCGCCGACTGCGACCGGGCAATCGGCCAGGTCGTCAACATCGGATCGGGCGCCGAGATCTCCATCGGCGACCTCGTTCGGTTGCTCATCGAGATCACGGGAAGCTCGGCCACGGTCACGACCGACGAATCTCGCCTTCGGCCCTCGGGCAGTGAGGTCGAGCGTCTGTTGTGCGACAACACCCGGGCACGGGCATGGACGGGCTGGGCCCCGGAGATCTCCCTGCGGGCAGGGCTCGAACGCACCTCGGCATGGGTGAAGGAGAACCTGTCACACCTTCAAACAACGGGTTACGCAGTCTGAACGGGTTACGCAGCCTGAAGGTTGCCTGGATAGCGTGGGCGCCATGAAACGCCCCCTCATCCCCATCACCTGTGCCCTTTCCACGATCGCCTTCCTCGGCGCCGCCTGCGGCGGTGGCGACGGCGCTGCCGCCAAACCGACGGCCAGTAGTGACGCCGATGTCGTGGTCGTTGCGACCGACCTCGCCTTTGACGCCAAGACCTACACCGCCAAAGAGGGTTCGGTGTCCATCGAATATCTCGAGCACGGCAAGGTTCCCCACACCCTTCGCATCGACAAGATGGCCGGTTTCAAACTCTCCGTCAACGGCAAGAAGTCCGATAGCGCCGACGTGCTGCTCAAGGCGGGTGACTACACCATCTATTGCGACATCCCGGGACATCGCCAGGCAGGAATGGAGGCCACCCTCACCGTCAAGTGACGACGGTGAGGGTGCCCGGTCCGGCGCTCGCCTGAGTCCGGCTCGCCTGAGTCCGGCTCGCCTGAGTCCGGCGGCGCTTCTAGTAGGAGAACAGCACTTCCCAGAGGAGGTAGAGGACGGCCCAGACCACAAAGCCGCTGATGAGGGCTCCCTTGACGGTCTCCAGGGGTTTCTTGGT
>JACOTK010000309.1 GCA_016178435.1 Actinomycetota bacterium | reverse complement strand
GGACGGGTGATCATGCCCGCCTGACAGAATCGGCAACCGCGCGTGCAACCCCGGAAGACCTCGACGTTCAGACGGTCGTGCACCACCTCGGTGAGGGGTACCAGGCGACGCCTCGGGTAGGGCCAGTCGGCCAGATCCGCAATGGTGCGCTTCTCGACCTTGGCGGGCACATCGGGGTACCGCGGTGTGACGGCAACCAGGCGACCTCCCTCGTAGGCGGCTTCGTAGAGGGAGGGAACGTAGACCCCGGGCACGGAGGCGAGCGCACGCAGGACCTGAGCACGCGACCCCTCGGTGCGACCCCCGGATTTCCACTCCCCGACGACCTCGTTGATCTCGGAGACCACTTCCTCCCCATCGCCGAGCACCACGAAATCGAGGAAATCGGCAAGAGGCTCCGGGTTGAACGTGCAGTGCCCGCCGGCGCCGATCAGGGGATGCTCCGGTCGACGTTCGACGGCCCGTACCGGAACCCCGGCAAGATCGATGCAGTTCAGGACGTTGGTGTACACCAGCTCGGCGGAAAGGTTGAACGCCATGATGTCGAACTCGCCCGCGGCGCGATGGGTGTCAACCGAGAAGAACGGAATGCCCCGCTCGCGCATCAGCGCCTCGAGATCTCCCCATGGGGCGTAGGCGCGTTCGGCTACGGCATCCGGACGTTCGTTGAGGATCTCGTAGAGGATCTGCAGGCCCTGGTTGGGCAGCCCGATCTCATAGGTGTCGGGGTAGGTGAGCAGCCACGCCACCTTGTGGGGACCGTGCTCGGGGACGTGGGCTCCGTCTTCACAGCCGATGTAGCGCGCCGGCTTCTCAACCTTGGCAAGGATGGTTTCGAGCTGGGGCCACAGAGAAGACATGTTCCTGACGAGCCTACCGGACGGGACCACCACCGCCCCGCCTCGATGGCCTGCTTTCTCACGAAGCCCACGCGTTCAGATGAAGCGCCGCATGTGCACGTTGAGCACCAGGCCCACTGCCAGAAACATCGTCACCATGGCCGACCCCCCATAGGACATGAAGGGAAGCGGGATGCCGGTGATGGGCATGATGCCCATCGTCATGCCCATGTTCTCGAACACCTGGAACACCAGCATCACGAGGACCCCCGCGCACAGAAGGGTGCTGAACATGTCTCGGGATCCCTGCGCAACCAACCAGATCCGCCATACGAGCAGGCCGTAGAGGATGAGCAACAGGGCGGAGCCGATGAAACCGAACTCCTCGCCCACCACGGTGAAGATGAAGTCGGTCTGTTGCTCGGGGACGAACCGCAGCTTCGTCTGGGAGCCGTTGAACAAGCCCGCCCCGGCAAGCCCGCCCGCGCCGATGGCGGTCTTCGACTCCGCCAGCTGAAAGGCCGCATCGCTGCGCCCCCCCGTCTCGGTGTCGGCGTGGAGAAACACGCTCAATCGATCGCGCTGATAGTCGGCCACCCGGCCCGACTGAAAGATCCCTACGGCCAACAGCACGGCGGTCATGGCGAGTGCCAACAACAGTCGCGGCTTGATGCCGGCGACAACGACCACTCCGAGCACGATGGCGACCAGGACCAGGGACGAACCCAGGTCGGGCTGCAGGAGGATGAGGCCGATCGGAAGCCCGGCCACCAGCAGGCCCCGGAACAGGTGCTCGGTGGTCAAGGCGCCCTGCGCCGCCCCGAACCAAGCGGCAAGTGCCAACAGCATCGCCACCTTGGCCAACTCGGCCGGCTGAAGCTGCACCGGCCCGAGAACCAGCCACGACTGCGCCCCGTTCACCTTCGACCCCAGGGGCGACAGGACCACGAGCATGGGAACCAACACCCCCAGGTAGATCAGGACAGCGTGATCGCGATAGGCCCGGTAGTCCACCAGCAGGGATACGGCCATGATCCCCGCCCCCAGGACAACGTAGACAAGCTGGCGCTTGGCGTAGAAGTACGGGTCGCCACCGTCGATCTGCAAGCCGTTGCGGGTGGCGCTGTAGACCATCACGACACCGATCAAGCCGATCAACACCGGTATCAGGAGGAGGAAGGGGTCGATCTGTTGCCACGGGTTGGCCGGGTCGCGCCCGACGCGCCTCAAGGCCCCCACGGGCTACTCACTCCCCGTGACAGGCTGCACCGGGGCACCGTTCTCGAGGCCCGACAGGAAACCGAAGATCTTTCGGGCGACCGGTGCGGCGGCGACCGAGCCAAACCCGCCCTGCTCGACGACCACGCTCACCACGTAGCGAGGTGCGTCCGCCGGCGCCGCTGCGACGAACAATGCGGTGTCCTGCTTGGGCGTGGCCTGAGCGGTGCCGGTCTTGCCGAGGATCGGATACTGCGCCAGGGGAAAGCCGTCGAACACGCCGGCCACCGTTCCGTCTCCGGTCGCCGTCACGGCGAAGCGGGTCACATCACGGAGACCCGCCAGGACCGGGCCCCTCACCTCGGGCGCCAACGCCAGTGTCCGCGCGATGCGTGGTGAGATCGTGCGAACGACCGTTGGCGTCTCGCCCTCCCCCGCCTGGCGGTCAACCCGGAGCGCGATGTTGGGCTGATAGCGGGTCCCCCCATTGACAAAGGTGGCATAGGCGTTCGCCAGCTGCATCGGCGTCACGGTCGTCTCGCCCTGCCCGATCGCGAAGTTGACGTTGTGTCCCACATACCAGTCGCCGAAGGGGAAGAGCTTCGCCGTCTTCTCATTCGTGCTGAGCTCCTTGAGACCATCGGGGGTGAGCACGCGACCATCGCGCTCATGGGTGAGCTGCACCCCCGTGGTCGAACCGAAACCCAGTTCAGCGGCCATGTCCTGCATGGGATTCTTTCCGAACTCACCCCGACGGGCCCAGAAGGCGTCCCCCAACGAATAGAAGAAGACGTCACTCGACACCGCGAGGGCGCGGCGCATGTCCACCGACCCGTAGGGGTGGGCGCCGGCATTTCGCTTCACGCACCCTTCCTTGCAGTTCTTGATCTGATAGGTGCCCGTGTCGTTGATCGTGTAATTCGGGGGAATCAGACCGGTGCGAAGCGCCGCCAGCCCGGTCACCAGTTTCCAGGTCGATCCTGGCGCGTACTCCCCCTGGATCGCCCGGTTGAGGAACGCCGCGTCTCCGGGCTGGTTCAGCGCCGCGTACTCCTCGGTGGAGATACCGTCGACCAGCGCTCCGGGGTCATAGTCCGGAAGCGAGGCCATCGCGACCACCGAACCCTCCTGGGCATCGAGAACCACCACCGAGCCGGCATTCGCCTTCAGCCACTTGCCGTCGTCGAAACGCACGTGCCGAGCTGTGGCCATCGACGTGCCCAGGGCCTCCTCGGCCACCTGCTGGACGTCGGCGTCGATGGACAGCACCAGGTCGTTGCCCTGTTTGGGGGGACGATGTTTGATCACCCGCACGGGACGCCCACGGCGGTCAACCTCGATCTGGCGCTCGCCGGCAAGCCCTCGCAGGTCGGCCTCGTAGGTGCTCTCCACTCCTGATCGCCCGATCAGGTCACCTGCCCGATAGGGGTCACCGCGCTTCTTCAACTCGTCGCTGTTGATCTCACCCACATAGCCGAGCACGTGTGAGGCGAGGCGGCCACGAGGATAGAAGCGCACGGCGACCCGCCGCGTGACCACGGACGGGAACTCCTGTTGGCGTTCGCGGATCTCGACGAGAAGATCCTCGTTCACGTCCTCGGCAATCGGGACCGGGGTGAACGGCCCGAGTCGCTTGTTGTCCATCCGCTTTACCACCTCATCGACAGGGAGGCCGAGGAGCACGCCAAGGTCCTCCGTCAACTTCTTGGCGCGTCCGGGCTCGAGATCGTTGAACTTCGTCCGATCGATCGCGACCACATAGGAGATGCGATTGTCCACGAGCACCTGACCGTCCCGATCGAGGATGCGCCCCCGAGGTGCGGGCTCATAGATCGTCCTCACCTGGTTCTCATTTGCGGCGAGCTTGTACTCCGAGCCGGCCATGACCTGCAGGTACCACAGCCGGGTCGTCAACGCGACGAACAGGGAGATGACCACGATGCCGATCACATTCAGTCGCAGTTGGGGCCCGGCCTGACCCGCGGCTCCCGACGGGCGGGCAACACTCATCGCACCGGCCTCGGCTCGGAGACAGGCCCGAGAGCCCACCGGATGCTCTTCACGATCAGCGGACCGAGTGCCATGTTCAACAGAGCCAACACGCCGGCGATCATGGGCACCCGCCACGACCACAGATACTCCTGGCCCATCATCGTCCCGAGGGCAACGAACGTCACGACACCCAACGCGCTGCCCACGAACGTGATTGCCGTAGGCAGCCACCAACTCATCTCCAACACTCCGACCCGCAGCAGTCCGACGCCATAGCCGACCAGGCAATAGGTCAGGGCCGAGAGTCCGAACGGAGTCCGGGTGAAGCAGTCGGCGATCAGGCCGGCAAGGAATCCCGTCCACGCGGCTTGCCTCGGGCCGGCAACCAGTCCCGCCGCAATCGCTGCCAGCAGCATCACGTCGGCGCCCACGCCGAACAGCCTCAGGTGGGGCAGGACCGCCGTGTGCAGGGCCACGACAAGCAGCGCGACGGGAGGGACCCGAATCACCGACGTCACCGCTGTGGCTTCCACTGCAGGACCTTGACCATGTTCAGACGGGCCAGATCCGCGCTGAGCCGTAGGGTCACCGATCGCTGCAACTCGCCTGGAACGGCCTTGCTGTGAGCCACATTGCCCACGGGAATCCCCGGCGGGAAACTGCCGCCAACCCCACTGGTGACCACCACTTCACCTGACGCCACCTTGACCTCGGGTTCGATGAAGTCGATCACCAGATCGCGATCGGTGCCCTCGCCCTCGGCAGCGCCGCGCTCGTTGGAGGTCGGCAACAGGACCCCGACCGCCGATGTCGAGTCGGACAGCAGCTGAACCCGGGATCGATGGGAGGTCACCTCGGTCACCCGACCCGCCAGTCCCGCCGCCGTCACCACCGGCATACCGACATCGATCCCCTTGTCGGATCCCTTGTCGAGCTCGATCACCTGCTCAAAGTTGGAGACCGGCGTCGAGACCACTCGGGCAGAGACCGTCGGGATCGAACCCACAAAGGAGAGGTCCTGCAAGGCGAGGGCGTCGGCCAGCTCCTTGCGGACGTCATCGCCCACCGCTGCGCGCCGCTCCAGATCAGCGATCCGGTCCTTCAGGCGAGCGTTCTCGTCCTCCAGCGCGCCGTAGTCCGTGATGCCCGAGAAAGCATTCCCGATGGGCTCGACGACCGCGCCGACCAAACTCTGGATGGGTGAGAAGAAGCTTTCGACCCCGTGACGCAACCCACCGGTGATGCCGCCGCCATCACCGCGAAAGTCAAGTGTGATGAAGGTCAGGGACAACAGGACGAGAAAGAGGAGGACCATCCTGGAACGCCCGGGTCGCCGAGGAATCGCCACGAGTCACCGACCCGCTCAGTAGGTGGAGGACGACGGGAAAAGCACATCCTTGATCGCGTCGAACTCTTCCATGATCTGCCCGGAACCGAGGACCACGGAATACAGGGGGTTGTCCGCTACCTCGATCGGCATGCCGGTCTCGGCCTGGAGTCGTTCGGGCAGCCCCAGCAGGAGCGCGCCACCGCCGGTCAACACGATGCCCCGCTCCATGATGTCGGCAGCGAGCTCAGGCGGGGTCTGATCGAGCGTGATCTTCACGGCGTCGACGATCGCCGAGATCGGTTCGGCGATGGCCTCACGAATCTCCTCGGTGGAGGTGACAATGGTCTTGGGCAATCCGGTCACCAGATCGCGACCACGAATCTCCGCCGTGAGCTCTTCCTGCAGCGGCCATGCGGAACCGAGTGCGATCTTCACCTCCTCCGCCGTGCGCTCACCCAGGGCAAGCGCGTACTCCTTCTTGATGAACTGGATGATCGCCTCATCGAGCTCGTCACCGGCGACTCGGGCGGATTGACTGGCCACGATGCCACCGAGCGAGATGACCGCAACCTCGGTCGTGCCTCCCCCGATGTCGACGATCATGTTGCCGCTCGGCTCCTGGACGGGCAGGCCGGCGCCGATGGCTGCCGCCATGGGCTCCTCGACGATGTGGACGACCTTGCGGGCGCCTGCATATTCGGCAGCCTCCTGCACGGCGCGCTTCTCCACCCCGGTCACTCCGGCCGGAACGCAGATGACCATGCGGGGTTTCACCCAACGGCGCTGGTAGACCTTGTTGATGAAGTAGCGGAGCATCTTCTCGCAGATCTCGAAGTCGGCGATGACCCCGTCCTTGAGGGGTCGAATCGCCTGGATGTAGCTCGGGGTGCGCCCAACCATGCGCTTGGCCTCGATGCCCACTGCGAGCGGGCGTCCGTCCTTGACGTTGACCGCCACCACCGAAGGCTCGTTGAGCACGATGCCGCGCCCGCGCACGTAGATCAGGGTGTTCGCCGTCCCCAGATCAACGGCCATGTCACGGCCCATCATGGAAGTGAACATGTTGTCCGACATTGTCCACAAGCTTCCCACATTCTTGATCCGATCTCATGTCGGACCTGTCACGTCGGAGCCGTGCAGCCCGGAGTTGAAAAGAAATCAGACGTGAAGAGCGGGAAAGAAAAGGGCCGTCTCACGTTCGGCGGCCTCCGGGGAATCAGAGCCGTGCACGAGGTTCTCGGTCAGAAGTATGCCCAGATCGCCACGGATGGTCCCCGGCGCGGCCTCCCGCGGATTGGTCGTCCCCATGAGCGTGCGGACCACCTTCCAGGTCTCCTCGGGACCCTCGAGAACCAGGAGGAACGAGGGCCCGCGGGTGATGAACGACACCAGATCGGCGAAGAACGGCTTGCCGTCGTGCTCGGCGTAGTGACGACGGGCGGTGGCCTCGTCGATGGCACGCAGCTCCCCGGCAACCAGGGAGAGGCCCTTGCGTTCGAATCGGTCGATGATCTCACCGACGAGACCCCGTTCCACGGCATCGGGCTTGCAGATCACAAAGGTACGGTCCATGTTCGGCAGCGTAGTGCCGGTGCTCGAAAAAGCGGTGACTCGGCCAACCGGTTGGTCGGCCGAGTCACGGGCAACGTCTCAACCTCGCGAACCGAGGAACAAGAAGCGGTTCCGATGGGCAAGCAGCCCGGCGACGATCATCATCAACGCCAGGGACACAGGTCCCACGACTTGATTCTGTTCGCCGGCAGACTCCCCTCGCTGCACGATCGGACGAAGGTTCGCGGTGTCCACCAGCTCGGGGCCGGTTTCCACAGACTGCTCCGAAGCGGCTACGTTCACCGTGGCGGGTAGCGAGGAGGGCGTCGAAACGACGGGCTCACCACCCAACTCCGATGCGACAGCCTCGGTCGCTCCTTCGTCTTCCTGTGTCCCCTCATCGGGGACGAGGAGATCAGGTACGGTCACAGACCCGTCGGCTGAACGCTCGATCGCGATCGCCTCTCCGATCTCCACATCGACCTCGTTGTCGATCGGCTCCTCGTCGGCGATCCACTCGTCACCGAGCGGCTCGTCATCCTCGAAGAACGTCCCGTCATCGACCTCGACCGGCGGATGGCCGGGCGGGGCTTGGTCGACAATGGTCACCGGAACGACATCGTCAACCGAGA
This sequence comes from Actinomycetota bacterium, assembly GCA_016178435.1. Taxonomy (GTDB): domain Bacteria; phylum Actinomycetota; class Acidimicrobiia; order Acidimicrobiales; family CADCSY01; genus JACOTK01. The sequence goes on along the minus strand of JACOTK010000309.1, from coordinate 7,329 downwards.
TCTCGGCCGCGGACACCTTCCCTGCGCTGACACTCAAACCAAAGGCCACTCCCACCACGATCAGCAAGCTGTTGACAGTGCGTTTGCGCTGCATGGGATCTCCCGTCCGTAAGGTCGGGCACCCCGATGGGTGCCCGGCGTTTGGGCGGGCCGGTCTCGCCACTCACTACCCGAGCGGTCAGGCGACCGATGTTCCTCCGTGCCCTTGCGGGTCGGTGAGGACCACTCGGATTAACGTGTCCCTCGGACCCACCGCCGCACGAAGGTGGCGATGCGTCCAGGTTCTTGTATCGGGATTCGCGCCACGCACTTGAGGGTGAATCCGGCGGGCCCCCTCAGGCGGGATCCGTGGCGCGGCGATCACGTGCCTCCGCCACCAGATAAAGCGACCCGGTGACGAGGATCACCTCTTCGGGCCGGGCGAGCAAGACCGCTCGGCTCACGGCATCACCCACCCTGGGCACCACAATCGTCTCGACACCGAGCGACTGCGCGGCCTCCGCTATCTCGGCTGTCGGCATCGCTCGCGGCGAGTCAGGTTCACACACCACCACCACCCGGGCACGGGAGACCTCGAGGGACTCCAGCATCTCGCGCGCGTCCCGCCCGCGATTCATGCCCACCACCAGCACGTAGCCCTCACTGTGGAAATCCGCGAGCGTCGCAACGGCGCTCGCGGCGCCGGCCGGGTTGTGCGCACCGTCCACCACCATCAATGGCCGGCGCCCGACGATCTCGAAACGTCCCGGGATCTCGATGTTGGAAAAGGCGAGACGAACGATATCGTCCTCCACCGGCCGCCCGAAGAACGCCTCCACAGCCCCGAGGCCGAGCACGGCATTTGCGCCCTGGTGCGCCCCGTAGAGGGGCAGGAACACCTCCCGGTAGGACGCATCGGGTGTGATGAGATCGAGCAGCCTGCCACCCACCGCCGACTCGTTCGCCCGACAGGAAAGATCACGCCCGACACGCCAGATGGCGCCGGCCCCTCGTTTGCGGGCGATGTCGACCACCAACTCGGCCGTCTCGGGGCCGAGCTCACCCATGACCAGGGTGGTCCCGGGCTTCACGATGCCGACTTTCTCCATGGCGACCTCGGTGGTCGTCGGACCGAGGATGTCGAGATGATCGTTGCTGATGTTGGTGATGACGGCGACCGTCGCGTCGGCGATGTTGGTCGCATCCCAACGACCCCCCATCCCCACCTCCAGGACGGCCACATCGACCGCGATCTCCGCGAACCAACGGAACGCCGCGAGGGTCAGGACCTCGAAGCGCGACAGACGCACCCCCGTCAGGCGCTCGAGCTCCTCGATGCTCTCGAGTGCCTCCGACAACTCCTCATCGCCGATCGGCTCGCCGTTGCAGGCAATCCGCTCGTTGACCCGTCCGAGGTCGGGGCTGGTATAGGTGCCCACCGAGACGTCGTGTGCCATCAACAGCGCGGTGATGACCGCCGTGGTCGAGCCCTTGCCGTTCGTGCCCGTCACCTGGATGACCGGCTGCGCCCGTTGGGGGTCGGCCATGCAGTCGGCAAGACGCATCACAGGATCAAGCGTGGGTGCATGCTCCGCGCTCAGATCCTGTGCCTCGAGGTTGACGTGACCCTCGAGATACGTCATGGCTCGGTCCAATCGACTGCTCACGTTGACAACCCCTCGATCCATGATTTACAACTCATCCCTTACAAGTCGCACATTCACCCAGTCGGGAGCCCTCCCCCATGACCTCGCCTGCATCGGCGCCCGCCATCGTGGTGGAGGCCGTAACCAAACGCTTCGGAACCACCCAGGCCCTTGCGGGGGTCGACCTCGAAGTGCCCCGAGCCCACGTGGTTGGGCTTCTCGGCCCCAACGGCGCGGGCAAGACCACCATCGTACGTATTCTCTCGACATTGTTGCGGGCCGACACCGGCCGGGCCACCGTCGCCGGTTTCGATGTGAAGACCCAGGCACAGCAGGTGCGCCGGACGATCGGGCTCACCGGACAGTACGCCGCGGTCGACGAGAATCTGACGGGTTTCGAGAACCTCGTGATGATCGGTCGGCTGAACCAGCTCACCAAGGCCAAGGCAAAGGCCCGGGCCGGTGAGCTGCTGGAACGCCTCGACCTCGTCCACGCAGCAGACCGTACCGCCCGCGGCTACTCCGGGGGCATGCGTCGGCGTCTCGACCTCGCGGCGAGCCTGGTGGGTCGACCACAGATCCTGTTTCTCGATGAGCCCACCACCGGCCTCGACCCACGCAGTCGTCTTGGTCTCTGGGATGTGATTCGCGAGCTCGTCGCCGATGGAACGACGTTGCTGTTGACCACCCAGTACCTCGAGGAGGCGGACCGCCTCGCCGACACCATCGTGGTGATCGACGAGGGAACCATCATCGCTCGCGGAACTGCGGACGAGCTGAAGAATCGCGTCGGTGGTGAGCAGCTCGAGCTCACCCCGAGCGACCCGGCCAAGCTGGACGCGGCGGCGGCGGCGCTCGCGACGATCTCCGACGGCGCCACGCGCATCGACCGGGCCAACGGTCGCCTCACACTGCCCGTGGGAAGCGACCGCAATCGCCTTGCCGAGACGATCCGACGACTTGACGAGGCCGGCGTCGACATCGCCGACCTCTCCATTCACCGTCCCAGCCTCGATGACGTCTTCCTCGCTCTCACCGGGCGCTCCTCCACCCACGAGGATGACCCCGACCTCGACTCGCCACATTCCGCGTCCCACCATGCCGGCCAGGAGCACTCATGACCACCGCCGTAGCCCCCATCCCCGCCTCGGCGACCCGTGGCAAGCTCGTCTCGACCGCCTCGGACATATCGGTGGTCGTCGTTCGCAACCTGTTGCGATACGTCCGCCAACCCCAGCTGCTGGTCTTCACCGTCATTCAGCCGGTGATGTTCGTGCTGCTCTTTCGTTACGTGTTCGGCGGCGCCATTTCGGTGCCGGGCTTCAACTACGTCGACTTCCTGATGCCCGGCATCATCGTGCAGTCCATTGCCTTCGGAACCGCCGGCACCTCGGTGGGCCTGGCGGAGGACATCGCGAACGGCATGATCGACCGCTTTCGCTCACTGCCCATGGCAAGGTCGGCTGTTCTTGCAGGCCGAACACTCGCGGACACCCTGCGCACCGCCTTCACCATCCTGTTGATGGGCGGCGTCGGGGCGCTGGTCGGCTTTCGCATCCACACCGACCTGCTCCATACGTTGGTCGCCATCGTGCTGTGCCTCTATTTCGCCATGGCATTCTCCTGGATCGCCGCGACCATCGGCCTGAGCGTGACCAGCCCCGAAGCAGCCCAGACCGGTGGGTTCGTCTGGCTCTTCCCGGTGACCTTCGCCAGCTCGGCGTTCGTCCCGGTGCAGACCATGCCGAGCTGGCTGCAGCACATCGCGAACGCGAACCCCATCACCCTCACGGTGAACGCCGCTCGCGCCCTGACACTTGGCGGGCCGACCGACCCCGTGCTCTATCAGGCCCTGGCCTGGGTGACCGGCATCATGTTGGTCTTCGGCCCACTCGCGATTCGTCGCTACCGCCGCATGAGCAGCTAACCCGGGGAGCAGCCGCCCGGGGATGCTCGCTACGACGCAGCCCTGCGGGGACGGTTGCGGACAGCCGGCTCGGATCGGGGCACGAGTGTCGGATTGACCTTCTCGAGGACGACCTGGGCATCGATGACGCACTTGCCGATGTCCTCGCGACCCGGAAGGTCGTACATGACATCGAGGAGCACCTCCTCGAGGATGGCCCGCAGACCGCGGGCTCCGGTGCCCCGCAGGAGTGCCTGGGCCGCGATGGCATCGAGCGCGTCCGGCGTGAACTCCAGCTCCACATCCTCGAACTCGAAGATCTTCTTGTACTGCCGGACGAGCGCGTTCTTGGGCTCGACGAGGATGCTGACGAGCGCCTCGTTGTCCAGGTTGGAGACGGCCCCGATCACCGGCAGGCGGCCGATGAACTCGGGAATCAGGCCGAAGCGCAACAGGTCCTCGGGCAGCACCTTGGTGAGGATCCGGCCAAGCTCCTTCTCGCTCGAACGACGAATGTCTGCGCCGAAGCCGACGCCCTTCCTGCCGATGCGGTTCTCGACGATCTTCTCGAGTCCTGCAAAGGCGCCACCGCAGATGAACAGGATGTTCGTGGTGTCGATCTGGATGAACTCCTGGTGGGGGTGCTTGCGGCCACCCTGGGGCGGCACCGATGCCGTGGTGCCCTCCAGGATCTTGAGCAATGCCTGCTGGACGCCCTCGCCGGATACGTCGCGGGTGATGGACGGGTTCTCGGCCTTGCGGGCGATCTTGTCGATCTCGTCGATGTAGATGATCCCGGTTTCGGCCTTCTTCACGTCGAAATCGGCGGCCTGGATGAGCTTCAGGAGGATGTTCTCGACATCCTCGCCGACGTAACCGGCCTCGGTCAGTGCGGTCGCGTCCGCAATGGCGAACGGAACGTTGAGCATGCGCGCCAACGTCTGGGCCAGGAGGGTCTTGCCGCAACCGGTCGGGCCCAGGAGCAGGATGTTCGACTTCGCCAGCTCGACGTCCTCGCCGTGCGTCGCCCGGAACTGAACGCGCTTGTAGTGGTTGTACACGGCGACCGAGAGGATCTGCTTGGCATGGTCCTGGCCGACGATGTAGTCGTCGAGGAACTCGTGGATGGCACGCGGCTTGGGGAGCTCCTCGAAATGGAACTCGGAACTCTCCGAAAGCTCCTCCTCGATGATCTCGTTGCACAACTCGATGCACTCGTCGCAGATGTAGACCCCGGGGCCGGCGATGAGCTTCTTGACCTGCTTTTGGGACTTCCCGCAGAACGAACACTTCAACAGGTCGCCGCCGCCGTCTCCGATCCGTGCCATCTTTCTCCCGGTGTCCGTAAGGTGAGTGTGGGCGTTGTGTGCTTCGAGTGATTCAGCCGTTGCTCAGGTCGATGAGGTGGCGGCCGCGTCCTCGGGCGCCGACTCACGAGCCGAGATGACCTCGTCGATGATGCCGTAATCTTTCGCCTCCTGGGCAGACATCACAAAGTCACGGTCGGTGTCCTTGTGAATGCGCTCCACGGGCTGACCGGTGTGTTCGGCGAGCAGCTCCTCGAGCGTGGTGCGCATGCGGTCGATCTCCCGGGCTGCGAGCTCGATGTCGGTGGCCTGACCCATCGCCTGACCGTACGGCTGGTGGATCAGAACCCGTGCACGGGGAAGTGCCATCCGCTTGCCCTTGGTCCCGGCGGCCAGAAGCACTGCCGCTGCCGACGCCGCCTGACCGAAGCAGATGGTCGCGATGTCGGGCTTGACATACTGCAGGGTGTCGTAGATGGCGAACAGCGCGGTGATGTCGCCACCGGGCGAGTTGATGTAGATGTTGATGTCCTTGTCGGCGTTCTCGGACTCGAGGTGCAGCAACTGCGCACAGACCAGGTTCGCAATGGTGTCGTCGATCGGCGTGCCCAGGAAGATGATGTGCTCCTTGAGCAGCCGGGAGTACAGGTCGAACGCCCGCTCTCCTCGATTGGTCTGCTCGACCACCGTCGGCACGAGGTACCCGTAGGCCTCGAGACGTTGTTCGCCTCCGGCCAGTACCCGGAGGTTTCGAATTGGATCGGTCATTCCTGCTCCTCGGCTGTCTCGCTGTCGGCCTCGAACGCCTCGAGCTCGTCCAGGGGCGAGTCGTTGATCAACGGCTGGATGGCTGCACGGTCGATGGTGTGACCTTCTTCATCGACGATCTCCACGTGCTCGACCAGCCACTGCAAGGCCTTGCCCCTCTTGATGTCCGAGCGTATCGCCTGAAGTTGCTCGGCGCGCTCAAGTTGGCGTCGCAACGCCGCAGGTTTTTGGTTCATGCGGGACGCAAAGCGTTCAATCTCGGAGTCGAGGTCCTCGTCCGTGGCCTCGATCGCCTCGGCCTCGACGACCGCCCGCAGGGCGAGATCGCTCTTGACCGCCTCGATCGCCTGCACGCGCAGTTGCGCGCCCAACTCCTCACCCGTGCTGCCCATGGCCTGGAGGTACTGGTTGACATCGGCGCCCTGGGCCTCGAGTCGCTGCACGAGATCCTGCGCACGACGGTTGACCTCATTGGAAACCAGAACCTCGGGGGGATCCGCGTCCACGAGACCGACGAGGGCCTCGACCACCTTCTCGTGCAACGCCAGCTGCGACTGCACCCGTTTCATCGCCGACAGGCGGCCCTTCATGTCGTCGCGCAGGGCGGCAAGGGACTCGAACTCCGACGCCTCGTTGGCCCATTCGTCGTTCAGGTCCGGAAGAACCTGGTGCTTGACCTCCTTCACCAGGATCTTGAAGATGAAGTCGAGATCTTCGTCCGGATCGGGGTGGGACGCCTCGAACGAGAGGATGTCGCCGACCTTGGCGCCGCGAAGATGGTCATCCAGCTCGGCCACGACCGCGCCGCTTCCAACCTTGTAGAGGTAGTCGTCAGCGGTGAGGCCTTCCACGGGCTCGCCGTCGGCCGACGCCGAGATGTCGATCGTGACGTGATCGTCGTCCTGGACGGAGCGATCGACCGTCTCGAGCGTGCCGAACTGGCCCCGCAGTCGTTCGATCTGCGCGTCGAGCTCCTCGTCGCTCACCTCGGGGGAGGGAATGGTGACCCGAAGGTTGGCGTAACCGGGGACCGACACCTTCGGACGGACCTCGACGACGGCGTCGAATGACACCGCGCCGGAATCCTCACCGGAAGTGATGTCGATCTCGGGAGGGGCGATGACATCGACGTCGTTTTCGGTCACCGCCTTGACGAAGTATTCGGGCAGGGCCTCACGCAGTGCCTCCTGGCGAGCCGCCTCGGTGCCGAAATGGGCCTCGAGGACTCGCCGGGGGGCCTTTCCGGGCCGAAACCCGGGGATGCGTGCCTGGTTGGCGATGCGCTTGAATGCCGCGTTGATCGCCTTCTCGAACTCTTGCTCGTCAACCTCGACCACGAGTTTGACCTTGTTGCCCTCCAGGGCTTCGACGCTTGTCTTCACAAGGCGGTGAGCTTACCTGGCCCTCGGCCGATGGCCGCCAAGGGATCGGAGATTTCCCTCCGAACAGGGACAACACCAGCCTTGCCCGCTGCTGCCGGTAGGGTGGACCGGGCAACGGGGAGTGGCGCAGCTTGGTAGCGCACCTGCTTTGGGAGCAGGGGGCCGGAGGTTCAAATCCTCTCTCCCCGACCATGCCGTAGTTGTTACGGTGAAGGGCGTTCACGGACATCGCGTCCTTGGGCGTCGGGTGGGGCAACCTTCCCGACCGCGCGGGTGTAGCTCAATGGTAGAGTTCCAGCCTTCCAAGCTGGCTATGCGGGTTCGATCCCCGTCACCCGCTC
>JACOTK010000103.1 GCA_016178435.1 Actinomycetota bacterium | reverse complement strand
GTCCGCAATCGCCGCATCGAGATCGTCGTCGGGCACCACACGGTCGACGAGCCCGATCTGCGCCGCGGTGACCCCGGTCATGCGACGACTCGTGAACATCATCTCCTTCGCGGTCGAACGCCCCACCCGTTCGGGCAGGCGCACCGACATTCCCCAGATCGGCGCCAGGCCCCACTGGCCGTGGGTGTCGCCGAGCCTGGTCGACTCGGCGGCGATGAGCAGGTCACAGGCAAGTGCGAGCTCGAGGCCCCCTGTGAAGCAATGCCCGTGCAGCCGGGCGATGGTCGGCTGCGGCAGTGCCTCGAGGGCGTCGACCGTCTCGGGCTCGAAATGGAGGCTCGGCGCGCGCTCGGCCGAGGCGATCGACGTCAGGTCATGGCCGGCGCAGAAGGAGCGGCCGGCGCCTCGGAGCACCACACATCGCACCGACTCGTCTGCGGCAATGGCCTCGACATGACCCCGGAGGGCCACGAAGGACGCCGGCGTCAGGGCGTTGAGCTTGTCCGGACGGTTCAGGGTCAGCGTTGCGACGCCCTCGTTGTCGTCTCTGAGGACCAGTTCGTCGTCTTGGCTCATGAGGTACATGTCTACTGCATGTTTTCGGCCCCATGCCCATGCGCAACCCGGCTGTGGGTCGACTACACGAGGAGCGCCATCAGGAACGCCAGCGCTCCCTCCGGTCCGTCCACGGCCACATCGGCCTGCGCCAGCAACGCATCGGGCGTTTCGGGCGTCGCCACTCCCACTCGAACAACCTGCATGCCGTTGTCGCGAAGACGGGCCAAGGCCCCGAACGCGGGCAGGTCGCCCCGGTCGTCACCGAGAAAGCAAATCGTGTCGAGGCCCCCATGGGCGTGAACCTTGGCCTCGATGACCGAGCCCTTGTCGGCGACGACGGGTGGGTGGAGCTCGACCGAGGCCTTCGCCTCGCGCACCACCAGTCCGCTTTTCGACGCCATCCGTTCGGCCCATGCACGTGCGTCGTGCTCGCGCCCGGGGGCGGTGCGGAAGTGCACCGTCATCGACAAGCCCTTGTCCTCGACCAACAGGCCCGGCAACGCTCCTGCGGCTTCGACAAGGGCCGCTCCCACCACCTGACGCCACGGTGCCGCTTCGGCCACCTCCGCGATCTCACCGTCGACCATGACTTCCAGGCCGTACAGTCCCGAGATCCACAGCCCCGGCACCCGAAGGTGGTCTGCAAGGAAGGAAACGGGGCGACCCGACACCACCCCCACGAGGCCGTAGCGTGGGACGAGACGGCCCAGCAGGTTCACCGACCCGGGCAAGGGCCTTGCCTCGGCAGGGTCATCGACGAGGACGGCGAGCGTCCCGTCGAAATCGGTGACCACACCCGTGCGCTCCGGGGACCGGCGCAACAGCGTCAGAGCGCCATGCATGCGGGCATCGACACCATTGGTCATTCGCCGACGCTACCCTCGGCCGACATGAGACAGGGCACGCGCGCGGGGTGCATCCTCATGGCCCTCGTGGTCGGAGGCGGATTGTCGAGTGGCTGTGGGGACGACACCGTTCGCCTGACCTTTCGTCCGACCGTGGGAACGACCTCGAGCTACCGCATCACGGTGGAAACCCGGACAACCGTTCGTATGGCAGGCGAAAACCCTCGACTCGACGAACTCGACCGTGCGGAGACCGTTCTCACGACCCACCACACCATCCTCGCTCACGACCCCGGGGCCGGGGCGAAGGCGGCGTCAGGAGTTCGCGTTCGAGTGAGGGTGGAGGAACGCGGCGCGGCCGACCGCACCTTCATCGTCCGCTTCGATCGTTCGGCCCAGCCGGTTGCCGTTGAGTCGGAGTCGGCGACCACCATCGGGGACCAGGACCGGACCACGCTCGGACTGCCGGAGATCTTTCCCGCGGCATTGAGCGCGCCGCCGGATCGGGCATTGAGAACCGGTGATCAATGGACCATCGACCGAGCGATCACCCTGCCCGGCCCGAGCAAGCCGACGCGACTGGTCGGGAGTGGACAGCTCATCGAGCTCGGCATCGTCGACGACGAGCAGGTCGCCCGGGTGGCGGCGACCGCGACGCTGCACATCGAGACCAAACGGCCTGCGACACAGGGGCTCACCCCGGTGGGCGAGGTGCGACTCGAGGGGACACAGAGAACCACCTATCGAGCGACCCATGACCTCGACGACGGAGCGGTCCGAACGGCATCGTCCACAACCACGGGCTCCTATCGATTGCTGGCTTATCCGCCCAGGGCAACGGGGGGCGGTCCGGCAAGCGGGACGATGAAGGTGAGCATCCGTTCGAAGACCCACCGAATCCGCTGAGCTTTCCCTGTCTCGGGTCCTAACCCGACGGTGCGAACTTTGGCGAGATGTCCGGCCCGATCACGACAAGCACCTGTGCTCCCGCAAGATCGGCGACGGGCGCGGGGGTGGGCATCGCTGCCGGGGGCGTGGCAATGCCCAGGTTCGTCGCAACCTGTTGGGCCATCGTCTCGAAACCGGTCACGAAATACACCATCGAAGGCAGGGGCTTGGTGGACGCGTCGGTGGGGGTGCCCATCTGAAACGCTGCCGCGGCAAGTTGCTCCGTTGCCTTTCTCGCGGCGCCCTTGGTCTCCGATCCGTTGAGCACGAGGACCTTTGTCGTCGCCGGTGTCGCCGCCGGGACCGTCGGCGTTACGGGCTGTGGGGTCGTCGAATCGGTGCTCGCGGACTCGGAGCCGGGTGGAGACTGATCCTGCTTGTCGGCCGTGGACTGGAAGTCCTGTTCATCGCCCGAGACCTTGAGAACGACAATGCCGACCACAACCGCCAACACGACGACCGCGACCCCTCTTGCCATGGCCGACCCGGCCGAACGGCGGAACGAACCATCCTGCATCGCATGTTGACCTCGACCCACGGTTACCTCGGGCTTCCTGCTGAGCGTCCCTCGAAACGAGCACGGCGGTTAACCATACGTCGTCGACGCCATCTGGTGACGACCAGGGGGTCGTACGCCATGGCCTCGGGAGAGTCGATGAGCGCATGCAGAACCTGATAATACCGGGTTGAGGACAACCCCAGTTGCCGGCGGATCGCCACCCGCTTCGAGCCCGCGGAGGTCCACCAGGTTCGTTCGAAATCAAGAATCTGCGTGTCCCGACTGGATAATGCCATCGGTGTAAGCCTGACCGCAGGGCCGGTGCGATGCAAGCATCCCCTCCGGTGGCGGAAGCTCAGCGCTCGGTGAACTCCACGTAATCTCGACGGGGAGCACCGACGTAGACCTGGCGAGGGCGGCCGATCGGACTCTCGGTGACCAGCATCTCCTTCCAGTGGGCGATCCAACCTGGTAGGCGGCCGATGGCGAACAGAACGGTGAACATGCTCGTGGGAAAGCCCATGGCGCGGTAGATCAGACCCGAGTAGAAATCGACGTTCGGGTAGAGATGTCGCTCGATGAAGTAGTCGTCGGCCCGAGCGGCTTCCTCGAGCTCGAGCGCCAGGCTCAAGAGCTCATCCTCTCGGCCGAGCTTGGCCAGCACGTCGGAGGCGGCGGTCTTGATCACCTGAGCGCGGGGGTCGTGGGTCTTGTAGACCCGATGGCCGAACCCCATCAACCGGACCCGCGAATGGGGATCCTTCGCCCGGTCCACAAACTTCCGGACGTCCCCGCCGTCGTCCCGGATGGTTTCGAGCATCTCGATCACCGCCTGGTTCGCCCCCCCGTGCAAGGGGCCCCAGAGCGCGTCGATGCCGGCCGACACCGAGGCAAAAAGGTTGGCATGGCTCGATCCGACCATCCGCACCGTCGAGGTGGAGCAGTTCTGCTCATGGTCCGCGTGCAGGATCAACAGCTTCTTCAAGGCATCGACCACCACCGGGTCGAGCTCGTAGTCCTCCGCCGGGACGGCGAACATCATACGAAGAAAGTTCTCGATGAGATCGAGTGAGTTGTCCGGGTACAGGAACGGCTGTCCAATGGACTTCTTGTACGAGTACGCCGCGATCGTGGGCATCTTGGCGAGCAGTCGGTACGTGGAGACCTCGATCTGCTGCTCGTCGAAGGGGTCGAGGCAGTCCTGATAGAACGTCGAGAGGGCGCTGACCACCGAGGAGAGCATCGCCATCGGGTGGGCATCCTTCGGAAAGCCGTCGAAGAACCGTTTGACGTCCTCGTGCAACATGGTGTGGCGACGAATGTTCTTCGAGAACGCCGCGAGCTCGTCACGTGCCGGCAGCTCGCCGTGAATCAACAGATAGGACGTCTCGAGAAACGAGCCGTGCTGCGCAAGCTGTTCGACGGGATAGCCCCGATAGAGCAGCACGCCCTTCTCGCCGTCCAGAAACGTGATCGCCGAGCTGCACGAACCCGTGTTGGCGAAACCAGGGTCGTGGGTGATCAGCCCGGTGTCTCGGCGCAGCGAGGTGATGTCGATGGCCGAGTCGCCCAGTGTCCCTTCCACCAGAGGGAGTGATGTCGTCACATCGCCAACGGTGATACGTCCCTCGGTTGGCCTCGACAAACCCGCCTCCTTCTCCTCGCGCATGCAACGATGGAACACTAGCCGGTGCATCGACAGGTTCAATCGACACATCGTGCCGAGGAACGCGGAGCAGGCAATAGGCTGAGGGGCCGTCACCCGCCCGTGTAGCTCAGTTGGCCAGAGCAGGCGCCTTGTAAGCGTCAGGTCGTCGGTTCGAATCCGACCTCGGGCTCGAGGCGCACCGCCGCATGCCCACCGATCAGGGAAGGACGATCACCTGATCACGCAGATCCAGGTCGAGATCGGCCTGGGCCTCGGAGGTGAGGTGGGTGTCGAGCTTGCGCTTGATGCGCTGCAACGCATTGTCGATCGACTTCACGTGGCGCCCGAGTTGGTCACCGATCTCCTGGTAGCTCCTGCCGGCCACGTAGAGGTTCAGAACGTCGACCTCGAGCCCCGACAGCACGGCGGTCATGGCATCACGCATCGCCCCCATGCGCTCGGACGAGATGACCTGCTCGACGGGGTCGGCCGCGTGATGATCGTTGAGGAGGTCCTCGACGCCACGCTCATGCTGTTCGTCGTCGCCGGTCGGGCTGCCCGAGATCGACACGTACTGATTGAGCGGACGGTGCTTGAAGCGGGTTGCCGTCTTGATGGCGGTGATGATCTGGCGGGTGATGCACAACTCGGCGAAGCCACGGAACGAGGCGAGGCGATCGGCTTGGTAGTCACGCACGGCCTTGTACAGCCCGATCAGCGCCTCCTGCTCGATGTCATCGGCATCCCCACCCACAAGGAAGTACCCTCGCGCCTTGGCACGGGCGAAGCGACGGTACCGCTCGATCAGTGTTTCCTGGGCCAACGAGTCACCGCGTTGCGCAAAGTCCGCAAGCTCGTCATCGGTGAGCTCGGTGAGTGCTGCGACGCTGCCAAATCGAACGGTCAAGGCGGGCTCCCGGGGTGTGGAGTTGAGTGTGACGTAGGCCTGCCGTACTCAACGTGCGTACGGGGGGGTACTAGTTAGTAGTAACCATCGGACTAGCCCATGTCAACCACTTTCCGTAAGAAACTCACGGAAAGTTGTTCCAGTTTGCACCGTATGTGCTCATTCTCGCCAATCCCACCCCCCGATGACGAGACTCGGCACTAGTCAGAACGGATCGAGCTCTGTCCGCGGTGCCTGGCGACCTCGTAACAGGCCATCGCACCCGCAACTCCGACGTTCAGCGACGACAAGGGCCCCCAGAGTGGTATCGATACCACAATGTCACAACGAGTGCGTGTGAGTCGGCTGAGTCCCTTTCCCTCCGCCCCGAGAACGAGCATGACGGGCTCATTGCCGAGCTCGAGATCGAAGATGTTCACCTCACCGTCCGCGTCCAGCCCCACCGTCCAAACGCCGAGCTCCTTCGCCCGCATCATGGCGGCGGGGAGTCCGCTCACGAGCGCCATCGGCAGGTGCTCCACCGCACCGGCGCTCGCCTTGGTCACCGTCGGGGTGATGTGAGCGGCACGATGCCGCGGAAGAACGACACCGGTGATGCCGGCGCACGAGCCCGATCGAAGGAGGGATCCCAGATTCT
>JACOTK010000308.1 GCA_016178435.1 Actinomycetota bacterium | reverse complement strand
GTGGCTCGTCGACGATCGGAACCACGCCGGTGCCGTGCTTGCCCGTCGACTCGGCCACGAGCTGCTCGACCCACAGGCCGAAGGTGCTGATGTCGTCGGGCAACACCAGGGTGAGCTTGTCCCGGCCGCTTCGCACGCCTGCGACCATGAGCGCGGCAAGGCGGACAGCGGGGTTCTCGCTCGTCGGAACCTCGGTTGACGTGGCCTGTGCCATCGAACGGGCACGGCCCATCAACGCACCGACATCGACGCCCAGCAACGCCCCGGGCACGAGCCCGAATGCCGACAGGGCCGAGTAACGCCCACCGATGTCGGCTCGGTTCTCGATGACCCGTCGGAACCCCCGGGCCACGCCGAGCTTCGCCAGATCGCTGCCCGGGTCGGTGATGACGACGAATCGCCTCGGGTCACCACCTGTCGCCTCCCAAAAATGGCTCAGCTGGCTCGTGGTCTCGATGGTGGTGCCTGATTTCGAGGCAGCCAGGAACAAGCAGTCATCGAGCGCTGCGCCGGAGCCGAGACGACCGATCGTGCCCGGGTGGGTCGTGTCGAGAACGGTCAGGGGAAATCGATCGTCACGGGCGCCGAACGAGCGCCACAACACCTCGGGAAAGAGACTGGAGCCCCCCATGCCGAGCAGCACGACGCGACGAAGGCCGTCCGCCCACGCCTCGGCGGCCAGGGCCTCGAAGTCGGCGATGTGTTCGCTCGGGTCCTCCACGGCTGCGGAGAGCCAACCCAGCCGGTCGGCCACCTCCGTGGGGTCCTCCTGCCAGAGCGTGTAGTCCCGGTCCCACAGGCGCGGCACCGCCAGTCGGTCGCCCAGCTCGGCGATGGCCTCGTCGACCCCATGCACGAGGTCGCCGAGTTGCTCGTTGTCGATCACGGTCATGCTCATGGCCTCAAACCGGTCCCTTCGCGACTTCCGCTGCGGCAGCCGAAGCCAGATCGATGGTGCGCTCGATGTCGTCCCTGCCGTGAGCCAGGCTGGGGAACAAGACCTCGTAGGGGCCTGGCGCAAGGGCGATGCCCCGGTCGAGCATGGCCCGGAAGAAACGGCGGTAGAGGCCGTTCTCGGCGGCTTCTCGTGCCTGTTCGAAGTTTCCGGCCGGCGTCTGACCGAAATGGAGGCCGAGGAGTGGTCCGACCCGAGGAACGTGAATGGGGAGACCTGCCTCGCTGATCACGGTGGCGAGGCCGGCCGCGAGCTCGATGGCCCGTCCCTCCAACATCGTGAACGCCGCGTCGTCCAACTCCCCGAGCGCTGCGAGCCCCGCTGCGGTTGCCAAAGGGTTACCCGACAGGGTGCCCGCCTGGTAGACCGGACCGAGCGGCGCCAGATGACTCATGACGGCCTCGGCGCCACCGAAGGCGCCCACGGGCAGACCGCCGCCGATCACCTTGCCGAAGCACCAAAGATCGGGCTGCACGCCGTAGACCTGAGCTGCCCCTCCCCGGGCGAGACGGAACCCGGTGATGACCTCGTCAAAGGCAAGCAGTGCGCCGACCCGGTCGCATGCCTGACGCAGCCCTTCCAGGAAGCCGGGCCTGGGACCGATCAGACCCATGTTCGCCGCCACGGGCTCGACGATGACCAACGCCACATCGTCGTCGAGCTCGGGCACCTCGTTGTACGGGACCACGGTCGTGTCGCCCACCGCTCCCGGTGTGACGCCCGCTGAATCGGCCTTTGCACGGTCGGCAACGCTGCTGCCGGCTGCGGCAAGGAGCGAGTCGGAATGGCCGTGATAGCACCCCGCGAACTTGACGATCCTGGATCGTCCCGTCGCCCCGCGAGCGAGACGGATCGTCGACATGCCGGCCTCGGTGCCGCTGGAGGTGAGACGCACCATGTCGAGCCCGGGCACCGCCTCGGTGATCGTCTCGGCCAGGAGCACCTCGCCCAGCGTCGGCGCCCCAAAGGTCGTGCCGTCCAGAGCGGCCGCTCGGATCGCCTCGATCACCTTCGGGTGCGCGTGGCCGAGGATGGAGGCCCCGTAGCTCTGCACGTAGTCCAGGTACCTGCGTCCCTCCACATCCCACACGTGGGCACCTTCGCCACGAGCCACGAAGTAGGGGATCCCGCCGACCGAGCGAAATGCGCGCACCGGCGAGTTCACGCCACCGGGGATCACCCGACACGCCCGGTCGAACAGCGACTGATTGGTGTTCATGGGTTGATCATGGCCGATGGATCATCCTCAGAGCGTCTCGGCAACCTCACGGGCGAAGTAGGTGAGGATGATGTCGGCGCCGGCCCGCTTGATCGCGCCGAGATGCTCGAGCGCAACGGCCTCGGCGTCGATCATGCCCTGGGCGCCGGCCGCCTTGACCATCGCGTACTCGCCCGACACTTGATAGGCCGCCACCGGGACATCGAACGAAGCCCGCAGCTCGGCGATGACGTCGAGATAGGCGAGCGCCGGCTTGACCATCACCATGTCGGCGCCCTCGGCGACGTCGAGCGCCACCTCGGCGAGCGACTCCCGGATGTTGCGCGGGTCCTGCTGGTAGCCCTTGCGGTCGCCCCCGTCTCCGATGGTCACGCCCACAGCGTCACGGAACGGTCCGTAGAGCGCAGAGGCGTACTTGGCTGCGTAGGCCAGGATGGCGACGTCCTGGTGGCCGGCATCGTCAAGGGCCGATCGGATGGCGGACACCTGGCCGTCCATCATCCCACTGGGCGCAACCACCGCCGCTCCCGCTCGGGCCTGGGCGACCGCCACTTGTGCGTAGCGGGCGACGGTCGCGTCGTTGTCGACCGTGCCGTCGCTTCGCAGGATGCCGCAATGGCCGTGATCGGTGTACTCGTCGAGGCAGAGGTCGGCCATGATCACCACATCGTCGCCGACCTCGTCGCGCACATCCCGCAAGGCCATCTGCATGATGCCGTCATCGGCCCACGCCCCGCTGCCCTGTGCGTCCTTGTGTCCGGGAACGCCGAAGAGGATCACGCCCGGGATGCCGAGGGCGACAAGCTCGGCAACCTCCTTGCGCAGGGACTCACGGGTGTGCTGCACGACGCCCGGAAGCGTGGCGATCGGTTGTGGCTCGGTGATGTCCTCTCGTACGAAGAGCGGGGCAACCAGATCATCGACCCCAAGTCTGCTCTCGGCCACCAGACGACGAAGTGCCGGCGTACGACGCAGCCGGCGCATCCGGCGAGCGGGATAGCTCATCGCCCCAGCGTAGGGGCTCAAACGGCGGCGGACGAGAAGTGGGTGACGAGGGCGGCGATGAGGCCGTCGACGGTGTGCTCGTCGGCCTCGAGGTCGACGTTCAGTCCGTGCTCCCGTGCAGCGGCGCTGGTGATGGGGCCGATGCTCGCGATGCAGCGAGGCAGGGTATCCCTATCCGCTGCGCTCAGGAAGTTCGTGACGGTGGACGCCGAGGTGAAGGCAATGGCGTCGGCGTCGTGGATCGCACGAAGTGCCTCCGGCGAGGGCACAACCGGTTCGGTCCGGTAGGCCTCGACCACATCGACCTGCCAACCCGCTGAGCGAAGCCCTTCGGCCAGGACCGGTCGCGCCGCGGCGGCCTGAGGCAACAAGACCTTGCCTCCGCCGGCAGGCGGCGCAGGGAAAGCGGCGAGCAACGACTCGGCCACCGCTCGTTCCGGCTGCAGGTCGGCCACCACGTGGTGACGGGCAAGGGCGTCGGCGGTGCCAGGGCCGATGACCGCGACACGGGCAGGGCCCAGATCCCGGGCGTCACGCAGGTGCGCCCAGAACCGGTCGACCGAGTTCGCCGAGGTGAGCACGACCCAGTCACGGGACGCCACGGCTGCTGCTGCTGCTGCGAGGGCAGCGCCGCCATCGGCGGCGCTGGTGATCGCGATGGTCGGCGCCTCGACAACCTCGGCCCCCAACCGAGTGAGTCGCCCCGCCATGGTCGAGCTCTGCTCACGTGCCCTGGTGATCGCGATGCGCCGTCCGAACAGCGGCCGTGACTCGAACCAGGCCAGATTCAACCCCGCGACCTCGCCGACGATGATCGCGACGGGGGGTTCGAGGTCGACCGCACCCAACTCACCCAGCGTGGTGCGAATCGTTCGCTGCCGGGACCGGGTGCCCCAACGGACCGCCGCCACCGGCGTGTCCGCCGGACGCCCTCCTGCGATCAGTCGCTCGGCGATCTCCCGGCGATGGGCCACCGCCATCATCAGGACGATGGTGTCGCCTGCGCGGGCCAGGGCATCCCAATCGACACCGGGATCGACGCCATGGCGGCTGTGTCCGGTCACCACGGTGAACGAGGTCGACAGGCCCCGGTGGGTGACGGGAACACCTGCGTAGGCCGCTGCGGCGATCGCCGAGGTCACCCCCGGCACGATCTCGAACGCGACGCCTCCGCCGAGCAGGGCTTCGGCCTCCTCGCCACCACGTCCGAACACGAACGGGTCACCGCCCTTGAGGCGCACCACCTCCAGCCCCCGTTGGCCTCGTTCGACCAACAACTCGCTGATGGCGTCCTGTTGGACCGGACCCCCCGGCGTCTTGCCGACGTCGATGATCTCCGCGCCCGCTCGGGCCTGGTCGAGCAGTGAGGCCTCGGCCAGACGGTCATGCACGATCACGTCCGCTGCTGCCAACAGCTCGGCGCCGCGCACGGTCAAGAGCCCGGGGTCGCCGGGCCCCGCACCTACCAGATAGACCGTCACGACCGGTCCCCCAGGCCCAGATCCTCGAGCAGGAGCCTGCCTCCGCCTTCGTCGAGAAGGTGTCGGGCAAGGGTGTGTCCCAGATCGGTCGGGCTCTGGTCGCCACGGGCGACGGCCTCGTCACGCAGGACCATGCGCCCGTCGCCCGAGGCCAACATCGCGCGAAGCCACAGCGCTCCGTCGTCCCTCATCTCCGCGTAGGCCCCCACGGGCAGATCGCAGCCACCCCCCAACATTCCCAGGAACGCACGCTCCGCATCGACGGCCTCCCGGGAGGGTCCGTGCTCGAGCTGGGTGAGCAACGAGCGGACGACCACATCGGCCCCGTCGTCGCCGGCCCGACATTCGAGCGCCAACGCCCCTTGGCCGACCTGGGGCAGCATCTCGCTCGGCGACAGCACCTGGGCCGCCCGGTCCTCGTACCCCAGGCGATCGAGCGCCGCCTTGGCCATGACCACCGCGCCGAACTGCGACGCCCTGGCGAGGCGGGTGTCGATGTTGCCGCGCAGGTCGGCGAACGAGAGGTCGTTGCGCAGATCGGCAAGCTGCACCCGCCGGCGGGCAGACCCCGTGGCGATCGTGGCTCCTGTGGGTAGGGCGTCCAGCGTCCGGCCAACCAGCACGTCTCGAGGGTCGGCGCGCTCGGGCACGGCCGCGATCAGAAGCTCGGGCGGGTTCAGGGCTGGGTCGGACGGAAGATCCTTCGCCGAGTGCACCGCCACGTCGGCCCGGCCATCGATCACCGCCGCCTGGACCTCCTTGATGAAGATGCCCTGTCCGCCCATCGACGAGATCGGCCGGTCCACAACACGATCGCCCACGGTCTCGATGACCACGAGCTCGACCTCGAGGTGCTCGTGAAGCCCCCGCAGGAGCCCGGCGACATGGTTGGCCTGCCACAGCGCGAGAGCGCTGCCGCGGGTCGCGACGGTGACGCGCATCGGGCGAGCCGGGCCTAGAGGCCGAACAGCTCGCGAAGCGCCTCGGCAAGACGTTCACCACGAGGCGTCCCGGCGGCACCCTTGAGACGCACCGTGGGCTCGTGCAACAACTTGGCAACCAGCGAACGACTCATCGCGTCCAGTGCGTCACGCTCGCTCGGAGCAAGCCGGCGACCGACGCGCTCGACCTCGGCGACGCGGATGGCCTCGACGTGCTCCCGGACCTCGGTCACCAGCGGCGCAACCTGGCGCGCCGTGGCCACCTCCCGGTAGCGGGCCACCTCGTCGTCGATGAGATCGCGGACGCTCGACACCTCACGACGACGCTCGTCGAGACCGATCTGCGCAAACGCCCGGAGATCGTCCATGTCGAGCAGGGTGACCCCCGGCAGCTCCGCGACATAGGGGTCGACGTCCCGGGGGACGGCGACGTCGACGATCAGGAGCTCCCGACCGCCTCGGGCGGCCATCACGGGTTGAATGTCCGCGTGCTCGACCATCACCGACGTCGCGCCGGTGGAGGTCAGCAAGACATCGATCTCCGACAGAGCGGCAGGCAGCTCGGACAGCCTGATCGCGCGCCCCCCGACCCGCTCCGCCAACGCGTCGGCGCGCTCACCCGTTCGATTGGCAACGAGCACCTCGGCAACGCCGGCCCGGGACAACGACATGACCATGCCCTCGCCCATCTCGCCCGCGCCCACCACCAGGACCTTGCGACCCTCGAGGGTGCCGAGGCGTTTGGTGGCAAGTGCCACGGCCGCATGCGACACCGACGCGGTGTGCTTGCCGATGTCGGTGTCGGTGCGAGCGCGCTTCCCGGCCTCGACGGCATGGCGGAACAACATGTTGAGCACCGGACCGGTGGCGCCCTCGGCAGCGGATGCCTCCCATGCCGTCTTGACCTGACCCAGGATCTCCCCCTCGCCCAGCACCGCCGAATCGAGCCCCGCGGTCACGGTGAAGAGGTGGGCAACGGCAGCGGCATCGTGAAACGTGTAGAGATGATCCGCGAAATCCTCCGGAGGCAGCAGGGCCAACTCACCGAGGAAATCACGGACGTCCTGCACGGCCCCGTGGAACCGCTCAGCATGGGCATAGATCTCGGTGCGGTTGCAGGTGGAGAGCACGACGACCTCGCTGATGTTGTCGCGACTGTGCAGATCGTGCAGCGCCTTGGGCAAGCGCACGGGCGCCACCGTCATGCGCTCGAGCAACTCGAGGGCAACACTGCGGTGATTGAGTCCCACGACGATCACAGACACGTCTGCAAACGCTCCCTTGCCTCGGCGAACCGTCCGGTTCTGACCAGCTCAAGCATCCCTGAATCGAGGGCCTCCTGCCAACTCAAGCCTTCGGTGGCCACACCTTGCGCGAGCAGTTCCTCCCGTCGCTCGGCCAGGAGATCGAGCAAGGTCAGGTACTCGGGACCAAGCTCGTCACTGAGTCGACCACGCAACCACGACGACATGGCCGGACTGTGCCCGCCGGTTGAGACGGTCAGCATGATCGGGCCACGGCGAACGACGGCCGGCAGGGTGAAGGCACAGTTCTCCGGATTGTCGGCGCTGTTGACCCAAACACCCGCCGCCTCGCCGTCCAGATAGACCTGCCGGTTGACCGCGCGGTCATCCGTGGCAGCGACCACCAGGCGGTAGCCCGCCACTTCACCGGATCGATAGGGGCGCTCCTGCAGGGTGATGCCCCTCAGACTACGGACCTCCGGTGACGCCTGCACGGCAACCACGTCAACGGCTGCCCCTGCGGCCAAGAGCCCCTCGATCTTTCCCAACGCAACACGACCGCCACCCACCACGAGACAGGGTCGGTCACGGAGAATCAGATTGACCGGATACTGCGGGCCGTCGACCGGCATCAGGACCTGGCCACCGCTGCCGCTGTCACTGCCGTCGGACCGTCGTCGGCCTCGACCACGGTCGAACCTTCGGGGGAGCGCATCGGGTCGGGGACCGCTGCGAGGGTGACCTTCCCGCGTTGTTGATAGAAGCTGAGGATCTGCAGCTCGACGGCGAGATCGACCACACGCAACGACACGTCGGGCGGCACCGAAATCATGGCCGACGCGAAGTTCAGAATGGAGCGCACGCCTGCATCGACCAACCGGTCGGCCACGTCCTGGGCAACTGCCGCCGGGGTGGCGATCACACCGATGGCGATCTGATGCTCGGCCACAACAGCGGGCAGTTCGGCGATGGAGCGAACGACGAGCTCGCCCATCCGCTCGCCCACCTTGGTGGGGTCCGCGTCGATGAGTGCTGCCACGACAAAGCCGCGATCGCTGAACCCGTGATAGTTCGCGAGTGCGTGACCCAGGTTTCCCATGCCGACGATGGCCACGGGCCGGTCCTGGGTCAGGCCGAGCTCCCGACTCATCTGATAGAGGAGATATTCCACGTCGTAGCCCACGCCACGCGTGCCGTAGGATCCGAGATAGGACAGATCCTTGCGCACCTTGGCGGCATTCACGCCGGCCAGCTCGGCAAGCTGCTCGGACGAGATGGTGGCGACGCCGTCGCGGGTCAGCTCACCCAGACTCCGGGCATAGACGGGAAGTCGGGCAACGGTGGCCTCGGGAATGGGGCGACGAGGACGATCGACCATCAGACCTTCGATCGTAGCGATCGGAGGGCCCGATTTCACAAAGGGGCAATCGCCATGCGTATCCTCGGAGTTGATGTCGACACCGACGATTGCCCTCGCTGCGGGTTCCACCGTGTTGGCCCTTGCCTTCGCCGGCTCCACCTGGGAGCGATGGCTGGCACGTCACCGTCGTCACGAGCTCGCGTGGAGCATCGCCTTGTTCTTCTTCGCATGCGGGGCTGCGTCGCTGTGGGCAGGCGCCACCCTCGGCTGGAACGAGGTGAGCTTCCGCTTCTTCTACGCCTTCGGCGCCGTGCTCAACGTCCCCGTCCTCGCCCTCGGCACCATCTATCTGCTGGCCGGACAACGCCGTGGCGATCGCTTCGCCGTAGGCATCGCCCTGTCACTGGCCTTTGCCGTAGGTGTCATCACCGTCGCCCCATTGACACACACCTTCGACTTCGATCCGGCGGTCCTTCCCCAGGGAAGCCAGGTCTTCGGCCCACTCCCCCGGGTGCTCGCCGCCGTCGCCAGTGCGACAGGGGCCCTGGTCGTGTTCGGCGGCGCGGTCTGGAGCGCCGCTCGCCTCCGTCGGAGCCGGCCACGACTTGTGGCGGGAAACCTCGTCATCGCACTCGGCACGGCCATGCTCTCGATGAGTGGGCTGCTCAACAGCCTGCTCGGGGAGATGGACGCCTTTGCGGTCACCTTGACCGTCGGCATCGCGGTGCTCTTCGTCGGTTTCCTGATCTCGACCTCGGGCGGGTCGGCCGCCGGCCGGGCGTCGGGCGAAGCCTCGAGAGCCGAGGGCTCAGGACAGCACGAGCAACTGCAGCACTCCGGCGAGGACGATGACCGACAACAGAATGGCCATGGCGATGGTGGTTCCGGGTCTCAAGATGGCTCCGATCGTGATGGGGGGCGCAGCGACACGGACACCGCTGCGGTCGTCGCATTGTTCCGTGAATCTGCATCGCCGCCGTCGCCCGACGAGTCGAGAGCCTCGAGTGTGACCGCGTCGCCCACGTCGAGACCCAGCTCCTCGGCCGCCGACTGACGGTCGACGCAGATCGACAACAGGCCGTAGGAATCCACGACCAGCCCGATCCGGCCCGGAGGAATCGAACCGTAGGTGGCCGCACGACGAACGGTGCGAACCTCGCCATCGAGGCGCAGTCGCACACTTTCGCCCCACTCGTCGATGTCCTCGCTGCCCGCATTCAACTGCAGGTTGCCGTATCG